>JAQYVS010000279.1 GCA_030145365.1 Desulfofustis sp.
CCTCAGAAGCGTGGATCAATAGCATCTTTCTTGTGATGAACCTGATGGTTCTTATGAGAGAATTGTATGAGGAGCTTGTCTCTCTTGGTACCTATTCTTTTTTCTTAGTTTTCCAGACGTGGTTAACTCAAATAATCATAAGTCTGAAAAACAACACCAGATTGCCCCGATTGAGAATGGGGGCGGGCTAACGATTTTTTGAGGAGGCTCTACCTAGTATTGATCCTTGGTGGTACATCGGTAAAAAAAAGGGCGAACCGGATATCATCTGGTTCGCCCTTTACAGATTTTGTTCCTGCTTACCCCTTACTCAGCCTCAAAGCTCTGCAGGGCTGCAATTCTTGCTTCCAGCGGCGGGTGGCTTCTGAATAGTGAGGCCAGTCCCCCTTCTTTTGGTCTTATACCAAACGCTGCCATCTGGTCCGGCAGTTTTGAGGGTTCATGATTGGCCTGCAAGCGGCGCAGGGCATCGATCATTTTCTGCCTGCCGGCCAAGCTTGCCGCCCCACTGTCTGCTCTGAATTCACGTTTTCTGGAAAACCACATGACGATTATCGAGGCAAACAAACCGAGTACAATCTCCAGTACTATGGTAACAGCCATATAACCTAAAAATCCGAGCCCGCCACCTTCTCTATCAGATCTCAGGACGTTATCAATAATGCCAGCCGCCAGTCTGGAAAGAAAAATAACAAAGGTGTTGAGCACACCCTGAATCAGCGCCAGGGTAACCATGTCGCCATTGGCAACATGACTTATTTCATGGGCCAGAACCGCCTCTACTTCTCCTCGGTCCATATTCTGCAGCAAACCGGCGCTTACTGCCACCAGGGCATCGTTACGTTTCATCCCGGTTGCAAAGGCGTTCATCTCCTTGGCATCAAAAATCGCCACTTCCGGCATGCCGATTCCGGCCAGTTCCGCCTGTCTATGCACTGTCTCAAGCAGCCACTTCTCGGTTTGGTTTTGAGGCTCTTCGATTACCCGGGCTTTGGTTGAACGCTTGGCAATCCACTTTGACATGGCCAGTGAAATGAATGAACCGCCTACCCCGAAAAGCGCTGCGAAAAACAACAATCCCGATGTCTGCGCGGTATCGATACCCAAAACAGACATGACGATTCCAAGCAATACGAGTACTGCCAGGTTTGTTGCCAGGTACAATATGATTCTCATCAGATTCCTCCATCTAAGTTAATGATGAATTATTACCATTTATTATGACGGATTTAAAATAATCATTGTCGATTTCTTTTCCATCAGGATTGCATAAACGTAATGGGAATATTGCAAAATTATTCTTTCGTCCAATTTCATCGTTATACAAAGTGATTATTTCTTTTGATTATCAACCAGACCTGCGGGATAAATCCCTTTTACGCCAAGATCTTGAGCTAATATTTGATTTTTTTAAAGGCTGCCCAATGTACTCACTCTTAAACCGATACTATTGAATATAAATCCTTAGCGAATGGGCGGTCGATGGATGTCATACATCTTTTCAACCCATGTGCAGACGGGGTGATTTTTGTATGAATCATATATCTTTTGTATGTCGGCATCGGGAATCTCAGGCCAGGACAATGGGTGTTGTGGAGGCAGTACCAGCAGAGAAAGCATGGAGGAAACGGTTACATCAGCCCTGCTGAAGCTTTCACCAACCAGATATTGTCGGCCGGACAATTGTTCTGCCAATTCATCCATGGTCTGATCAAAGTCACTTTTTGCCCTTATGACCGATGTGTCTGAGATGACATACACCTTATACATCAGACGACGTAAGAGCGGATATGAAAGACGAAACACCAGTTGTTTGTAATAGGGAAGCGTGGAAGTGAAGCAATATCGGATAAAATCAGGATACGCCAGCAATCTATGGTACAAAATTTGCCGGATGGGTCCGCCGAGCCTGGTATCCATTTCCGCTTCAAGTTTCAGACAGATCTGTCGCTGCTCGTCATCTGCAGGGGTTAACGGATTGGCGGGATGAAAGGTTTCGAGAAAATCAATAATCTGGGATGATCCCTGAACCGCCGTCTGCTTGGTCACCAGTACCGGCACCGAAGTAGCCTGGGCATGGCGGCGAACCGTCCACATATGAAACCCCGGCAGGATAGTCGTGGGTTCAAACTCAACTCCTTTAAAATCAAGAGCCCAGCGAGCTTTCTCGCAATAGTGGGAGTGAGGAAACTCGAGAAGTTTCATGACGCATCGTTTCCGTGTTGAACGAGACAGAAAAAGAACCGGTTATTTCATACGGCTGAGCTTAGCAACGGTTCTTTAAAATTACAAAAAGGGCGTGTGGGGCCTTCGTGCGAGAGACCCCACACCAAATGCTTGGCTTGAGACGAGAAACAGCCCGGATACTCAGTGTGGATCAAGCTATTTGTCCGAAAAAACGTCTGCAATAAAATCGACCATCTCGGGAACCATTTTGTCCCCCCAGCCCGTTGATTTGGCTATTCCCAAAGCATTTTTAGTAGCAGGGGCTATAAAACTCGGAACTTTGAAATCGTCTGCCATGCTGGAATAGTAGCCGAGATCTTTCAAGCCGTTGACAATTGTAAAGGCCAGGGCCATCGGATCTTTGTCAACGGCATTGGCTTTGATCCAGTCCATCATGCCTGACTTAAGAGGCCCCGAGGACATCACATCATATAAGGTTTCCCGCTTGAGACCAGCAAGGTCGGCCATGGCAAAAGCCTCAGACATGGCACAGGCGGTGGTCATGGCATAAAAGTTATTGATCAGTTTCAGGGTATGACCGGCTCCAATTGGCCCAACATGGAATACATTTTCTCCAAGATCGTCAAGTACCGGCTTCGCCCTGTCAAAGTCGGCTTTTTCACCTGCCGACATGATATTGAGCAATCCATCCACTGCCTGAGCAGGGGTTCGCCCGAGCGGTGCGTCCATCATTGACGCGCCTCGTGCTTTACACTCCTCACCAAGCGCCCGGGTTGATCCGGGTATAGATGTGCCAAAATCGATGACAAGTGAACCTGGTTGAAGCCCGGCCAGAACACCATCGTCCCCGCGCATCACTGCTTCAACGGCAGCCGAAGTATCAACACAGAGCATGACGATCTCATTGTTACTGGCAAGTTCGGCAGGTGTAGAAGCTTCCGTTGCCCCTCGGGATACAGCATCTTCGATAGGTTTTCGATTTCTATGGGCAATAACCGTCAATTCATAACCAAGACTCTGCAGCCGTTGAGCCATTGCTGACCCCATCAACCCTAAGCCAACGAATCCGATTTTAGGTCTTGTCTGCTCGCTCATCGTTTCCTCACTGGTAGTAGTTAGACTTTGTAAATAAGGCAATTGGATGTAACATCTTATTGTTCCAACAATTGCACTGCTTCGTTCAATCGTGTTTCAATCTCGGTCCACTGGCCTGCAATCATTAATTCCTCAGGGCACAGCCAGGTGCCGCCACAGCAGAGAATATTTTCGTGCTCAAGGTAACTCATCAGATTATCTTGTTTGATCCCGCCGGTCGGCATAAATTTAACATCCTGATAGATTGTCTTAAACATGGCCACGGTTTTGACACCGCCACCGTGTTCGGCCGGAAAAAACTTGAGGGAGCGGAAACCGGCTTCATGGGCCATCTGCACCTCACTTGGTGTACAGACACCTGGAAAAAAAGGGATCCCTTTGTCACGGCAATATGAAGCAAGCAGTGGTGTGAAACCCGGACTAACAATAGCCTTTGCGCCCGCCTTAATTGCTGAATCAACCTGGTCCGGTGTCAAAACAGTTTCAGCCAGAAGGAGCAATTCTGGAAATTTTTTATTGATTTGAGTCATTGCTTCAACGGCACAAGCGGTTCGATAGGTTATTTCAATTACCGGCAGCCGGCAACGAACGAGTAATTCAGCTAGTTTCAAAGCAGCTTCAACTGAGGGAAGACTGACTACAGGGACCAGCCTCAATTCTTGTAACTGGTCTATAATATGTTGTTTTTCTATTGCGTCCATATGGGTTGATTGGCTTAAATTAACGATATTTCTGCAGTTTACAGACATGGGATAAAACTCTATCTATTTATACCCATGAACCGAGCAATGTCAACTCCATTTAAACCGGTTAAATTCAGATTGACACGACCTATTTTCAATGGTAGCTATTGGTTTGATGCGTTCAACATTGGTCCCGTGTCATTATTGTCAATTCTTGTCTGAATCGCTCAACTATCAGAGATCATGCCGCCTAGAAGAAACACATAACCTTACATGATATTGCAGCTTCTCTCGGTGTATCTAAGGCTACGGTGTCGCTGGCAATTAACAACGATTCGAGAGTGGCTGATGAGACCCGGAGAAAAATTCTCAC
>JAQYVS010000286.1 GCA_030145365.1 Desulfofustis sp.
CGCTGGATCTGGTTCAGTGCATTATCAACACTGCTCGTTTTATTTTTGTCTGGTGCCGACATAAACTGCTCCTGTCATTTGATGGTTTAATTGAAATGATTTGGTGAATGAAGGTTAAGATATAAAAAGATGTGCAAGAAACATCAAGGATGATTGTTGGAAATTATTCATTGCAGAGCTCTTATTTTAACAGATAGAGCCGCAGATTGTTCAGCCCGGTATGGGCGGTCAGGGTTTGCACTCGTTGTCTGTTTCCGGCAAAACGATATCGCTCCACCGTGCAATGGCTTCTGTCACTGATTGCGATGAAGACCGTGCCAACGGGTTTTCCCTTTGTTCCTCCGGTAGGGCCGGCGATTCCGGTAATGGACAGGCCGATGTCACTTGCTGTTTTCTCCCTGATACCGCAGGCCATTTCACGGGCAACCTCAGTGCTCACTGCTCCATGATGTTCAATCAGGGTTTTATTGACACCGAGAAAGTTACTCTTCAACTCGTTGGAATAGGTGACGGCTCCTCCTTTAAAATAGGCTGAACTGCCGGCAACGCTGGTAATTCGGTGGGAGAGCAGGCCTCCGCTGCAGGACTCTGCAACGGCAAGCTGCAGTTTTTTTCTGACCATTAAGGTACCGATGGTCGTTTCTAAATCATCGAGGTCCGTACCGTATATGGATGATCCCAGCGCTTTTTCTATGGCCAGGCAGGATTGTTCAAAAAATATATTTGAAGCTGCTTTATCTTTACCTCGAATCAGGATGCTTAAATGAACATCCGGAAATACCGGATAATACCCAACCATAACCCCATCTGGTATGTCCAGAGTCTTTATGATTCTATTAACTTCTGGTTCAGGAAGACCAAATATCTTGTAGATTCTCTGGCAGGTACGTAAACGTGAACCGGCCTTCCAGGCGGCCAGTCTCGGCAGTACTGCATCGGACATCAAGTGCTGCATTTCAGATGGAACGCCCGGCAGGAAATAAATGGGAGTGTCTTCATGAATAAGCTGATAGCCTGCTGTTCGGGATTTTGGATCAAATGCCTCAGCACCGCTTGGCAGCCACGCAAGTTTATCCAGCGGGTTATCAGGGGCGGCATTCTGCTTGTTAAGGTGGGACCTGATCCGGGCAAGCATTTCAAGATTTGGAATTGTCGGTCGATTCAACGCTTGTGATACTGCCTCGTTGGTAAGATCATCGTCAGTCGAGCCAAGTCCACCGGTAACGACGATAAAATCGACTCGTCCGATCGCCCGCAATAATGCCTCCCCGATAAGTTCAGGGGTATCCCCGATGGTGCTCATGGCGTGTATGGTGTACCCGGCATCAAACAATTTCCGCGCTGCAAAACCACTGGTTGTGTTTAGAATTCTCCCAGAGGTGAGCTCATCGCCAATCGCAATTATTTCGCCTTTCATGATTCATGAATGAGGTTTGCTTTTACTCTTCCGTCCATCAGTTCACCCAACTCAACAGCTACAATGCTGTTTTTCAGATTGTCTGCTCCGTCGACCAGAACCGGAACATAATTGTCTGTGAATCCTTTCAGCAGGTCTGATCCATCCCGTTCGTTTTCAATAAGTACTGATCTCCTGGTACCGATATTGTCAGTATAAAAGGCAATACGATTTTTCTCACTTAAATTCCTTAAAATCGCTACCCGTTCTGATTTTTCCTGTTTTTTAATCTGGTCAGGGAAAGAAGCCGCTTTTGTTCCCGGTCTCTTTGAATAGGGGAAAACATGCAGATAGGTGAAGTCAATATCTTCTAGAAATGAGCGGGTGTTCCTAAAGTGCTCATTTGATTCTCCCGGAAATCCGGCGAGTACATCGATACCAATCGCAGCATCGGGCAGGCGAGCCCTGCACGCTTGAAGAATCGACAGGAATTGTTCTCGGGTATAGCGTCTGTTCATGC
>JAQYVS010000332.1 GCA_030145365.1 Desulfofustis sp.
GAAATCCTGCCTTCAGCAGAAGTCCAATCGAAATACAAGCGCTACATCGACCCTAATACTTCCAAGGAAGAATGGTTAAAACTGCAAACCGAGCTGATGTTCGCACCCGGTAATGAACACCTCGCCAGCCGTTCCGCCGAACTCGGAGAGTACCCTGAGCTTGCCGCCGCACAGGTCAAAGCAAGCAATGAGACTCCAAAGGATGAATGGACTGGGGCAGGGACGGCTCCAATGCTGATATTGACCTGCCTGCAGGATCTCGTGGCTGTGCCTGAAAACGGATTGAATCTCGCAAAGGAGAGACCAAAAACCTGGTTGGTTGGCATCCCGAGTTGCGGACACAATATGGTGTTTGAACAGCCTGAAGCTCTGAAGCAACTGATCATCGAATATATCCAGTCAGTTATTGCGCGCGATGGGCTTGGGTAGTGCACGGTTTGGTTTAGTCTGGATATTATACTTAGAACTTCTGCAATAAGTATTCAATTTAAAGCAGTTTCCAAAAATAAGTTATTGGGCAGCGCACATCCTTTTAAAAAGGAAAACCAATGAACTATAGAGAACGAACAAAACGTAACTTATTGGGGATAATTACCATCGCCGTTGTTGTATGGACTAGCTCTTGCACACGCACTTCCGCACCCGTGCAAATGGCGGATGTAATCTACAGTGGTGGTGATATTATCACCATCAACGAATCCGAACCTATTGTGGAAGCCTTAGCGATAAAGGACGGGATTATTATTGCTGTTGGCATAAAAGCCGAAGTGCTGAAACACAATGGTAATGCTACTAAGATGGTTGATCTTCGTGGCAAGACGCTCCTACCCGGATTCATAGATGCGCATGGCCATGTCTTTAATACCGGAGTGCAAGCACTTGCTGCCGAGCTACTTTCCCGGCCGGATGGTACTGTAAACGATATTGCTGCGCTGCAGCAGACCCTTCGTGACTGGGCGGATAAATACCCAAACCGTATGAGCAAAACCGGCTGGATCATAGGTTTCGGTTATGATGACGCACAGATGAAAGAGCAGCGCCATCCTACGCGTGATGATCTTGATGTGGTTTCCAGGACGATTCCTGTATTAGCCATTCACCAGTCCGGCCATCTTGCTGCAATCAACAGTAAGGGGTTGGAAATCGCCGGTATTACTGCAGCCTCAGAGAACCCGGCCGGAGGTGTTTATCGTCGTCGTGAAGGTGGTTCGGAACCGGATGGTGTGTTGGAGGAAATGGCTTTTTTCAAGTTAGTCTTCACCGTCCTCGGCACGCTGGGAATCGATGAGAATAAGGCCATTCTCAAGGCCGGGCTTGAATCTTATGCCAGATTCGGCTTTACCACTGCACAAGAGGGTCGCGCTACGATCGAAGCTATTGAAACAGAGGCCGTCGTCGCAAATGAAGGCGGATTGAAAATTGATGTGGTCGCCTATGCAGATATTCAGGGTGCAGCAGATGCCATCAAACTGCCACACCATTCAAAGACCTACAGACAACATTTCCGCATTGGTGGTGCAAAGCTGAGTCTTGACGGTTCTCCGCAAGGTAAAACCGCTTGGTTAACGAAACCCTACCGTCTACCACCCGAAGGACAGAAAGCAGACTACCAGGGCTATTCCGCTGTCACCGATGACGAGGCTGTTGCCCTGGTTGACAAGGCGTTTAACAATGGTTGGCAAATCCTTGCCCATTGCAATGGTGACGCGGCAGCAGACCAGTTCATTATGGCAATTCGTACAGCAACTAAGAAACATGGTAAAGCCGACCGCCGCCCCGTTATGATTCACTCACAGACGGTGCGCGATGATCAACTTGATGCGATGAAAGAGTTGGGGGTCATTCCATCTTTCTTTGGAATGCACACCTATTATTGGGGTGACTGGCATCGTGACTCAGTGCTCGGCCCGGAACGCGCAGCACGCATTTCGCCGGCCGCATCCGCATTGAAGCGCGGCATGATTTTTACGCAGCATCATGATGCACCAGTGGCATTGCCAAGTTCGATCATGATTCTTGCAAGCCAAGTGAACCGGACAACGCGTAGCGGTAAGGTGCTTGGTCCGGAACAGCGCGTATCTGTCATGGATGCACTTAAATCGATTACGATCAATGCCGCCTATCAGTACTTCGAAGAGAAAACCAAAGGATCACTTGAACCCGGCAAACTGGCTGACTTAGTAATTCTCGACAAGAATCCGCTCAAGGTAGAACAAATGGCCATCAAGGATATCAAGGTCGTGGAGACGATAAAGGAAGGTAAATCCATCTACATGGCACCCTGATTGGTATGCCACTCAACAACCATATTAACTCGGACTGGTATAATCGGCATAATCAGGGCCAGACCCCGATTTTTTTTTCGCATAAAAAATATTTACATATCCAATCTTAAAGGTGAGGCAGAAAATGAACGAACTCAAAGAGCTTTTAGACGAACATCATGCAGTAGTATCGTTTGATGACAGTGACATTGAGATACTTGCCGAGACTGCAGAACAGGTAGAGCTAGAACCGGGAGATATCCTTTTTAGAGAACAAGACCCCGCTGACTCTGTTTATCTCGTGATCTTTGGTGCTGTTAATTTATATACTTGCTTTAACGAGAATATAGACCAGACCATTATGACCGTAAGAACCGGTGGTTTTGTTGGCATTCTGGCAATAATTGACGATCTGGTTCGTGATATTAATGCCAGGGCAGCTGAAAAAACAAAAGTCTACAAGTTTGATCGTGAGAAATTGCAATTGCTGATAGCGGAAGATAATAATCTTGGTGTTAAATTTTTACGTTTACTCAATGATTTACTCGGAAAAAGATTACATATCGCAATTAGCAGTTTACGACAAAATCTGGAGTGGACAATGCAGGTTTCCGGCCTTGCCTCTCTGGATATCAGCCAACTCATCGTTGACCGGGTGAACATCGTGATCGAACTGGTAAATGG
>JAQYVS010000359.1 GCA_030145365.1 Desulfofustis sp.
AGTCAGATATGAATGAGGCCATCCAGACCGTTAAGGCAGCCAATAACGGTATCGAGGCCATTGTGGATTTGATCGATTCCGCCAAATCGACGGCTCAATCAGCTCTGGCACTTGATGTCACTGCCGGAGCGACACAGAGAGCTTCCCTGTCAACTCAGTTCACTACCTTGCGCACCCAGATCGATAACATGGCAAAAGACTCTGGCTATAAGGGAACCAACTTTCTGCAGGAAGCCACAATGGTGGTTGATTTTCACGAAACAGCCGGTCAGTCAGAGCTTTCAATTACAGGGTTTAACGCCGACACCGACGGGTTGGTCATCGCGGATGCAGTTGCCTCATGGGCCGCAGACGCCGACGTCACGGCGGCTATTACAGAGCTCGACACCGCCAAGACCACCTTACGGACTCAGGCTCAAAGTCTGTCAAATTCCCTGAGTACCATCACAGTTCGACAGGATTTTACCCAGAACATGATTAACACTCTGGAAGACGGTGCAGCCATGCTCGTTAACGCCGACATGAATGAAGAAGGCGCGAACATGCTGATGCTCCAGACCCGTCAGGCCCTGGGTACCACCTCTTTGAGCCTGGCCTCTCAGGCGGCTCAGAGTGTATTGAGATTGTTCTAATTAGTCGATACATTCCCAACGGAAAAGAACACGAACTAACGTCGGAATTGGAGGGGGATCTCCCCCTCCAATTCCTATCCGTCCAAATTACTTTCTTCAAATGAACTGAGAAAAGTTTCACAGACTTTTGATAAAATGAATGGTCTGCCTCAATCTTGGTTTCTTCTATCCTAAGGAGAAATTATGACATTAAAAATTACCTTAAAGCCACAGGAAAAAATGATTTTGGGCGGGGCTGTCATAGCCAACGGGAACAATGCGGGTTGTCAGCTCATCATTGAAAACAAAGTCCCGATTTTGCGCGAAAAAGATATTCTATCTGAAAACGATGCCGATACGCCTTGTCGCCAGCTGTATTTTATTATTCAATTGATATACATTGATGAGGAGAATCTGGCCATTCATCAGAAAAATTACTGGCGTCTGGTTAAAGAAATTGTAAAAGCAGCACCCAGCACGGTAGGCTTGATTGATCAGATCAATGAAGAAATTGTGAGCGGCCGCTGTTACCAGGCACTTAAATTGGCCCAGAAACTTATTGAGTATGAACAGGAGGCGATCAGTCGTGTACAGTAGCCCATTACAAGCATACGAAACGGTTAACAAGACAACCATGTCCGGGCGTGAGATCGAAGCTGCGGTCCTCAACCAGGCGGCGCTTAAACTAAAGGATTGTCAGGACAACTGGAATGCAGACGACCGTGATGAAAGGTTGACTGCAGCACTCGAATTCAATCAACAAATATGGAGCATACTGCAAGGGGAGTTGGTAAAAGCAGATAATCCCCTTCCCCAACAAATCCGTCAGAATCTGCTGACTTTAAGCGCTTTCATCGACAAGCGGATATTTGAAATAATGGCGTTTCCCTCTCCGGAAAAACTCAATATTGTCATTGATATTAATCGCAATATTGCCGCCGGACTCATCCAGGCAGCCTCTGCCGAACGTTAATCGTAAATCACCGAAACATATAGCGGCATAATAAAAAAACCACTCCGATTCAGAGTGGTTTTTGAGTTTGATGATATTCTTTTCTGTGCTACCGACAAAATCGATTGCAATCTTCTTACAGAATCATTTCCACACCCTCCGGAATCTCATTCCGGTTTAGGCTCCCGGGCGGACACGGCCCTCAAATTGACCTGCCGCTTTAGGTTTGTAGCAGGCTCCTAGCAGACTCTCGATTTCATGAAGTTGTTTTGTCAGGGAATAATTATCTTGAACATACTTTCGGTATTCACCGGAACGATAGTCACTGCTAAAAACCAAAGAACCAAATTCACTGATACTGTTGAAGCAATATTTCTCAGGATAGATTTCATTGGCGCAAAAAAAATTGTGAATCAACGGCTTGAGCCCGCAGGCCATCGCTTCTGTAATCCCGTATCCAAATGACTCGTGAATGCTGGTAGACAATATATACTGTTTGTCCTGGAGCCAGTTCGCGATATCGTTCACCCACCCGTAAAACTTAACGTTCGGCTCGAGTTCCATTGCCTTTATCATGTGGTCAAAATACAATTTAGACATCGTTTCCTGATGTTCACCGGCAATGTGCAAAATATAGCGGTCATCAATGTCCACCAGATAACGCAGGCATTGCAGTAGCAAGAACGGATTTTTCCGGTTATGGATATGACCCACAAAAGCGATAATGAACTACCCCGCAGCAGAGCTGCGAGGTATCAAAAGGAATTTTCATTTAACCCCGATGCAGAGCATCAAGGAATTCTTTTGATTAAAGGGTATTCGGTTCTCGGGGAGTGAACATACCGACCTGTTAAAGAGTATCTTGGCAAATCTTTAATAGCGCCAGCACATCCTCATTGGCATTATCAGTCTTGCGGGCCGCATTGAGTATGATTTTGGCGTATTCGGTCTGTCCGGCAGACCGGAGTCCCTGTGCCAGGGTGTGACAGGAGATGGGTAGTCCGGGACCCAGTTCGGATTGCTTCAGCTTTTCCAAATCTTGCTTGCCTTTTTGTGATTGGCCGGCACAGTATTGGACAGCCGCCAGCAAAAATCGGGCGGAAAGATATTCGGGGAATTCATCCAGAAGACTTTCAAGAACCGGGATGGCGGCATCGGCCTGTCCAAGGTGCAACAGGCTGAGGCAATAGTTGAAGTGGGCTTCTTTCATATTCGGCGCCAGCTCCATGGCCTTTTGGGCTGACTCAACCGCCTCATGGTATTTACCGAGGTTCCAGTATGCGGTTCCCATATTGACGAAAGCATCCGCCATTTCAGGTTGTAGCCCGATCACCTTTTGCCACAGGGAAACGGCTTCGTCATATTTTCCGAGATTGGCTGCCTGAATCGCGAGTTCCCGAATGGCCTCAAGACTGTGCTCCATCTCATCGAGCTTTTTAATGCCAATCTGGTAGTAGCGTTGCCCCTTGGCGGCGCTGTTCTGCTCATCGAGTTTTCCATAATGGTGAACCGGGATATGACAGGGCCGTATGTCGATGCCGAGTCGTTCCAAGGCGGGCTCCACTATTTCATGGACCGGATATTCAAACCGAATGCGGGCATGATTGGGAAACAGCCGAACCTTCTCGCTGGGAAACCAGCCGTATCCGGCCTCCTCATCCATATATTTCCCGTCGTTGGGCATCCACCCCAGGGCATTGACCCGATTCATATAATTGCGGGTAACAATCGCATAGGCCACAGATTTGGGAGCGCTTTTCCCAACAAGTCTTCTCAGCGCATCATAATCCAAGGGGGAAATTACTTCATCAGCATCCAGACTTAAAATCCATTCTCCGGAAGCCCTGGAAATTGCATAATTCTTGGCCTTCGCGAAATCATCAACCCATTGAAAATCAAGTACGCTGACACCGAATATGGCTGCAATATCCTTGGTATGATCGGTTGAGCCCGTATCCACGACGATGATCTCATCCGCGACCTGTTTTACACTTTCAAGGCATTTTGCCAGGTGGGCGGCTTCGTTTTTTACGATCATGCATACCGAAAGACGGCATTCCTTGTTAGCGGTGGTTTCAATCACACCCTGGCCCGCTAATGTCTTGACCTTTTCGGCAGCGGCGATTATGCCGTCACTGGCACCGAAAACGGCCAGTGCCTTTTGGATTTCATTTAAGGCCGCCTGATATTGATGCTGCTTGACCAAAACGTCTATCAGCAAAGATTGCAACCGCTCATTGTGAAGACTGTGCTTAACTGCAGTTTTAAACACTGACTCCGCTCGTTTAAAAGCGCCCAGCTCGGTCACGGCAGCATGATAGGCAGTGGCAGCCGTCATGTCAGCCGGATTGTGAATAAAGCCTTTTTCAATCAAATCCAACGCCGCTTTATTCTCCCCCCGGTCCCAGTGGATAAGGCCAAGATTGACACAGGCCGAACCGTAACCAGGCTCAGATTTGATGGCCTGGTTATAGAAATTTTCGGCCCTGACCCTATCGCCCTGTTGATAGGCCAGCCGGCCCAGCAAATTTAAGCCTGGCGCTGAATCGGGATCATCAGATAGTATCTCTCTGGCCTGTTCCCCGGCTTCATCCTGGCGGCCTAAACCCATCAGACAATAACCGGTCAACTCCATTGTCCTCTGGTTGCGGAGGGCATCCGGAACTTTTAGGAGCAACGCCAGACCTTCTTCAAACTGATTGCCATCAATCAGTATTTCCGCGAAGGCATGATAGACTCGCTTGTCAGCAGAAAATTGTTTGATGGTCTGCAGAAGGGTATCGGCTGCTTGTTGAACCCGGCCCATCTGAAAGAGCTTATCAGCCTCAAATAGCAGCCGGTCAATAATACCGCCGTTTTGGGGGGAGGTTGTCATCTATTTCTAATAACCATTAACCAATAACAAATAACGCCTCATTGAGCGTTTTCCGCTCAATGAGAGCTACAGATTTTCCAGCTGTTGGCGGGCATCCTCATTCCAGGGTTCATTTTCCAGCACCCGGTTGTAAAAATGTCTGGCATTTTCGGGTCTTTCCAGAGCTTCGCAAATCAATCCCATTGACATCAACGCTTCAACATCCCCGAAATCTGCTTCCAAAACTTTATTATAGATAGCCAGGGCATCTTCGATCCGGCCGGATTCCACGAAATAAAAATCAGCCAGATTTTTTTGGAAATTTAAATTATGTGGTTCAAGCCGGACCGCCTGTTCATAATGATTCAATGCAATTTCTTTGTCACCCTGGTTGTAGTAAAGAACACCGAGGTCGTTGTGCGCCAGGGCAAAATCGGGATACGATTCCGAAAGCGTTTCAAGAGCGCTGACGGCATCATTCTGCCGGCCATCGTTTATCATGGTCTGGATGTCCGCATACTGTTCTTCGGCAGATGCCGGTTT
>JAQYVS010000396.1 GCA_030145365.1 Desulfofustis sp.
TTTGTTGATTCAGATCAGGCTCCGGTTGATCAATGGGGTAGAATTCTGCGTTTCCACGAAGAATTCGGACTGGCTGGCACCAATGCAAATTTCGTTAAAATTTTAGATAATAAAGAATTACTGGTTCGAACCTACGAGCGAGGGGTCGAGGCTGAGACCATGGCCTGCGGCACCGGGGTGGTTGCTTCAGCTATTGTTGCCGCTTTGCAGGGAGTTACCGAGTCGCCTGTTGATGTTACCACAACCGGCGGGGAGCAACTAACGGTGCAATTCAGTCTTATTAATGAAACGGTCGCAGATGTTTATCTTCAGGGGCCGGCCAGGATTGTATACGAAGGCAATCTTTCGGCTGAAGCCCTTTTGTAACAATGAAGACGGCCGTATCAGCCTGATCGAACTTACATAAACAATAACTTTTGGGGGAAGGCATGGAACGCTTTCATGGTGCGATAACAGCTCTTATTACCCCGTTTATCAA
The DNA here is from genome assembly GCA_030145365.1 of Desulfofustis sp. GTDB lineage: Bacteria > Desulfobacterota > Desulfobulbia > Desulfobulbales > Desulfocapsaceae > JABDQA01. The sequence goes on from JAQYVS010000396.1 coordinate 479, forward strand.
CGGTGAGCTGGATGAAAAGGGACTGGTTGAGTTGATCGAGTTTCAGATCGAAAATGGCATTCACGGTATCGTTCCCTGCGGAACAACCGGTGAATCAGCAACGCTCAGCTTTGATGAACATAAACGGGTTATAGATCTGACCGTGAAAACGGTGGCCGGTCGGGTTCCGGTAATTGCCGGTACTGGTGCGAACAACACGATGGAGGCCATAGAGCTCACCGAAAGTGCCAAGGAAAGCGGCGCTGATGCGGTATTGTCGGTTGCTCCCTATTACAACAAACCCAATCAGGAAGGGTTGTACCTCCATTTCAAAACAATCGCCGAAGCGGTCAATATTCCGATAGTACTCTACAATGTACCGGGTAGAACGGTTGTCCATATTCTTCCCGAAACCGTTGCCAGACTTGCTGCTGTTGAAAACATTATCGGCATTAAGGAAGCATGCGGAAGTCTTGAACAGATCAGTGATGTGATTCGCTTCTGCCCGGATGATTTTATTTTACTCTCAGGGGATGATTTTACTTCGATGCCAACGGCTTTGATCGGCGGCAAAGGGGTGATTTCGGTTGTTTCCAATGTTGATCCGGGAGGGATGTCGAGAATGATGGAAGCAGCACTGGTCGGTGATCTTGCGGCGGCTAATAAGGAGCATTATAGACTCTTTTCACTGATGAAGTTGATGTTCAAATCACCGAGCCCTGGCCCTGCTAAAAAAGCTTTGGAAATGCTTGGCCGTATTAAGGATGACTCTCCTCGTTTGCCGATGACTCCCGCTGATGAACAGACAGTTCAGGCGTTGAGAATGGAAATGAGCTCCTTGTCAATGATTTAAGGCGCTCTGGGATGAAACGCTTTTAGAGGCAAGGAGGACCCGATGATGAGAGTGATTGTGGCCGGTGCCGCCGGCAGAATGGGGAGAAGGATCGGCTACATGGTCGAACAGCACCCCGCTCTTACCTATGGTGGGGGGTTTGAAGCATCGGGAAGTGAGTATATCGGTTCTGATGCGGGTGATCTGGCAGCGATAGGGGCCAACGGCATAATTATACAGGAAGGGTTGGAAGCGGTGATCGATTCGGGGGATGTCATCATCGACTTTACCTTCCATGAAGCAACAATGAAATTTGCCCGTCTTGCCGCTAAGCATAACAAGGCCATGGTAATAGGAACAACCGGATTAAGCAGCGCTGAACTGGCCGAACTCGCTGAGTTGTCAGGTGATTTTCCGTGTGTCCAGGCGCCGAATATGTCTGTTTGCGTCAATGTTCTGTTTAAGCTGGTTCAAAAAGCGGCGACCGTTCTGGGTAAAGATTACGATGTTGAGATCATCGAAGCCCACCACAATAAGAAAAAAGATGCGCCCAGCGGTACGGCAATCAAGCTGGGTGAAATAGTAGCTCAGGAAGTGGGCACTTCACTCGATGAGGTCGGAGTCTTTGAGCGTTCCGGAATCATCGGGGAGCGAAGACCGGGAGAGATTGGAATTCAGTCGATCCGGGCTGCTGATATTGTCGGTGAACATACGGTCTATTTCGCCGGTCCCGGCGAACGGATTGAAGTATCGCACCGAGCCCAGACCAGAGACCATTTCGCCCGGGGGGCGACTATTGCCGCTGCCTGGCTGGAAGGAAAAGCCAACGGCATCTACTCGATGTTCGACGTTCTGGATCTCCATAATTTTTAATTTATACCTCATTGAGTAGAGCAATGGAGGCAACCGAAGCGGTTTTTATCGGCCTGGGATCAAATCTTGGTGATAGTTTTCAGGTTCTGAAAAAGGGCTGGAGACTTCTCGGCGAACAAAATGGTGTCACTGCAAAAGAACTATCCCCTCCTTTTCTCTCCTCGCCTGTGGGTATGACCAGTAATTTCTGGTTCACCAATGCGGTGGGATATCTGCAGGTATCCCTTACCCCACTTGAGTTCCTGGAGCTTCTTCTGGAAATAGAACAAGACCTGGGAAGGGTCAGGGATGAAAAAAAACACGGGTATCAGGACCGGGTTATCGACCTTGATCTGCTCTATTTCGGCTCGGTTATGATGGATACTCCTCGATTAACCATTCCCCATCCCCATCGAAATGAAAGGCTTTTCGTACTTTCTCCGATGGCTGCAATTGCGCCCGACTATGTTGATCCTGAAACAGGCCAGCCAGTATTGGATATGCACTTGGATTTGCTTGATAAAATAGATACCGGACGTGTTGGTCAGCAGGAGATAACTCGTTCCACCTGGCCAAAAGGGCCTTGACCTTGATTTGTTGATTAGATAAATAAATTTAGACATTTCAAGGAGATCGACTATAATTAAGTGATACGGAAGAAATTCATGGTCGATGGTGAAACTTTTTTTCAAGAGGCACGCACGTGGGTCCACTGAGAATTCTGATTTTAGCGGCACTACTCTATATCGGTTACCGTCTGATTAGCGCTAATTTCAAAAAAACCGATGATAAGAAAAAAAAAGATACCGATTCAACACAGAGTGGTGGGGCAATCACCGATGTGCTGGTGGAAGACCCGGTCTGTCATAAGTTGGTTCCGAAACAACAGGCACACCTGCTGGAATTGGATGATCAAAAAATCTATTTTTGCAGCAAAGGCTGCTGCGATATATTTGTCGCTGAAAGGGAGAAAACAGAATGAAATTTTTTATAGATACCGCCAATCTTGATGAAATCAGGCAGGGGGTGGAGATGGGAATGGTCGATGGAGTTACGACCAATCCGTCTCTGGTTGCCAAAGAGGACAAACCGTTTCTGGAAATTTTAAAAGAAATCTGCTCTGTTGTAGATGGTCCGGTGAGTGCCGAAGTCGTCAGCCTGGATTGTGACGGGATGCTCAAGGAGGCACGGGAACTTGCCAAAATGAGCGACAATATTGTCGTTAAAGTCCCAATGATTGTCGAAGGGATCAAGGCAGTAAAACAGCTCACTTCTGAAGGCATTGATACTAATGTGACCCTGGTATTTTCAACCGCTCAGGCGTTGCTTGCCGCTAAAGCCGGGGCAACGTATGTGAGCCCGTTTGTCGGACGCCTCGATGATATCAGTCAGCAGGGCATGGATCTGGTCAGCGATATCATGACGATCTATCGAAATTACGGGTATCGGACCGAAGTAATCGTTGCCAGTGTCAGAAGCCCGATGCACGTTATGGATGCGGCGATGATAGGTGCCGATATTGCCACTGTACCTCTCAAGGTGATTGCTCAGCTTGC
>JAQYVS010000427.1 GCA_030145365.1 Desulfofustis sp.
ATGAGAACCGTATTCTTCGGCTTTCTTGGCCATTAATCCGACGTTAGACACATTACCCATCGTAGCCGGATCGAATTGACCCTTTTCCTTGGCGTCTTCCAATATCGCCTTATACATGGTGGCATAGCAGCGGTCCGGAATCATGGCAATGCAGTCCTGAAGCTGCTCGTCATTGTTCCACATCTTTCCGCCATCGCGGACTACGTTGGGCATTGAAGCATCGATAATGATGTTGTTGGGCACATGAAGATTGGTGATACCGTAACGCGAGTCAACCATAGCCAACGCTGGTTGGCTCTTATATATCGCTTGAATGTCCGCTTCGATCTCGGCCTTTTTGTCGGCCGGAAGTTTGTTCTGCTTTTCCAGAACATCGGCTAGCCCGTTATTGACATTTGCGCCAATTTCCTTCAGCGTAGCGGCATGCTTATCAAGGGCATCCTTATAATAAACGGACACGGCATGTCCGAACATGATCGGATCGGAGACCTTCATCATGGTAGCCTTGAGGTGAAGCGAAAGCAGAACGGCATCCTTTTTTGTCTCTTCAATCTGCTCGGCGTAGAATTCCCGCAGGGCAGCGACATCCATATGCGTCGTATCAATAACTTCGCCCGCCAGTAATGAAATCTTCTCCTTGAGAACTGTGACATTGCCTGCTTTATCAACGAATTCAATCTTCACATCGAAGGCTTTGTCCATCGTCATTGAAGTTTCATGGGCATAAAAGTCTTTGCCATTCATTTGCGCGACGCGCGTCTTGGAGCCTGACTCCGGCCAGGGTTTCATCATTCGATGAGGATGCTTCTGGGCGAACTTCTTCACCGAAGCAGCCGGTCGCCTGTCTGAATTACCTTCACGGATGACTGGGTTGACAGCCGAGCCAAGGACGACAGAGAATCTTTTTTGCAGCGCTCTTTCATCCTCCGTTTTTTGCTCTTCAGGATACTTAGGAATATCATAACCCTTTTCTCTCAATTCCTTGATTGCGCTCTGAAGCTGCGGAATCGAGGCACTGATGTTGGGCAACTTCACGATAATTGCATCAGGCCGCTGTGTCATTTCACCCAATATGGTCAAATAGTCGGGAATTTTTTGCTCTTCGATGAGCTTTTCATGAAAGTTAGCAATAATCCGTCCGGTCAGTGATATGTCGGCCAGATCAATCTCAATATCCGTACCTTTCGTGAAAGCTTTCAGTACAGGAAGAAATGCTATTGTTGCCAAAGCGGGCGCTTCATCCGCATGAGTCCAGGTGATTTTTGCCATTGTTTATCCTCGTTTTTTGTTGCTGCTCTGAATCAGAGCGTCATATAATCAATGTAGAATGAATTTACATAATTAGCGTTACAAAACTATTACGCCCAAAATTCAGCCGATTACGGGCTAAACTTGAACACTTTGATTAACTAGAACCTGCACAAACAAAGTCAACATCGTATAAACGCAAGGGTAGTAATTCGGCTGCAATTTTATTGTTATATTGCCTTTTTCATTGCCCCATATCTTACGGTTACAATCATAAACCGATATATCTGCTTAGTAGGTGGACACAAATTCATCCACCAAGCTATCTAACTCGGCTTGAGTAAACCATTGGCCGCGCACCATTACTCCCAGCCGGTCTTGAGTGTACGTCACATCTTCCAGCGGATTGTGGGATAATAGAATGAGGTCGGCCCGATTGCCTGTAATAATCGTGCCCCAATCGCCATCGGCTCCCATTCGGGCGGCGGTTTGGGCGGGGTTGCGAGTGCCGGTGGACAGCGCCTCAAAGGGGGTCAGACCAGCTTCAATCAGCAAAGGCAGTTCCAGGTGGGCTGAGTAACCGGGGACAATTCCTTCAATGGTTGGATCGGTGCCCAGATTCAGGAGTACCCCCTGGTCTTGCAGCGCTTTGCTTAAGGTCACCAGTAGTGGTCGCCATTGCTCACGACGATACCTTTTCTGCGCTTGCCAATTGATGAAGCGACCCCTGGTGCGCCAGGTCTCCATAAGTTCAGGCCGCACAAGCTGATACGCCGGTTGTTGTAGCAGACCCTCCATATCTTCCAGACCCAAAAGAACCGTTTCATTGGTAATTAAGGTCAAGGTTACAGCAATATCGTTTTCAGCAATCAAAGCAGCGACTTCATCAATCCGACTCATATCAATTTCATATTCAACCCAGGCATCCGCAGCAGGATCATAACCAACCCAGAAATAATGGGTAAACTCATCAGCGTGAACCACCTCGTCCTGCCCGGCCTCAATCGTCTCCTTGAGGCTGACCTCCTCTGGGTAAGAGACAGTATGTCCGGCGATATACACACCCAATTTTTCGGCCTCGTCCATCGCCGCAAAATAGTGTTCCCTTGGCAGAAAATCGTAGGATTTAATGAAATCAACCCCGGCAGCTTTTTGATCCCTGACGAATTGACGGGCTTCAGCCTCGCTTTCAGGTATTGAGGCCATTGGGAGACCGACAACAGTTTGGATAAAGGTAGTCAGGGGGATGAACCAGGCCAGCAGACCGCCTAGCAGCAGTACTCCTGCCAGAGAGGGCAGGATAAAACGCCTGATTTGCCCAAAATTGGCAATTAAAGAGGTGTATTTGGAAACTAACCAGATAATCAGCCAGATGAGGAGGCCAATGATAACCGGACCTAAAATCAAGATTGCCCGAAATGTATATGGCGCCGAGCTCAATTCTGCTGGTAGCCCGGCAATCACATTGCCACTGGTATAGATGGTCGGACCAAGTAGTTCCCCGTTGGCAACCTGTTCTCGCCATTCCAGATGTTCTGGTAGTGCGTTCAAATTACGAATCGTAGTTACCCCATAAGCCAGATAGAGGCGCATAGAATTGGGGTCGACATCATAGGTGAGGTGGGTGTGCATATCGGCCAGGCCGGGCATCAGGTAAGCGCCATTCCCCTCGATAATTTCGGCCTCTTCCGGCGCAGCTACCTCATCCACCGGGCCGATAGCCGTGATGCGATCACCTTCGACGATGACGGTCTGGTTTTCCAGCACGAGCTCTGTGTCCATGGGGATGACGTTAACGTTGACAAAGGCGGTGGTTGACGATTTTTGAGCAATAGCATGGCTAGATACCATACCGTTTATCACCAAAAATAAACCAATGAGCAATAATAAAATTCTTTTTATGGTTGGCTGAAACTTAACAATTTTCATTTTACACCCCTCGTATTTCTGCCAAATACTCACACACTAGAGTACTCAAGCCGTATTAGTTTTAGCAAAAAAACATATTATTCTACTGCCAATAGCGGCATAACAATAAATATACAACATATTATACAGGCTTTCAATCAAAAACTAATTGCATAATCAATGACAGGGTGGTAGCGTTTGTAAACGGTGTTATAAGAGAGACAAGGGAAAGAAGCCAGTTCCTAGTATTTGAATTGACTCTAAGCCCCTCGGTTAACGCTGGGGGCTTTTTTTTGTCACCTGATTGTCCCCCAACC
>JAQYVS010000003.1 GCA_030145365.1 Desulfofustis sp.
TTCTGGTTTTCACCGGAACGTGAGTTGTTGCAGAATACCATGGATGAAACCCAGCGTACGGTGAATGGGACGGTGCGGCTCAAACTCTATAAAGGTAATTGTATACCGGTCGGCCGGAAATCTGAGCAGTCCCTGTATCAAGAAAGTTTTGCTACCTTTGAAGAAGACAATGTTTACGATCAGGGTGATGCCACCGGTTTTATACGACTCAACGGCTTACGCTTGAGAATTCAGTCATTGCAGAAGAAATAGATCAGGACAAGAAAATGGCGACAAAGCCGGGTTCTAAAAAAAATGAATCCGAAAAGGCTTCTGAAAGATCCTCTGAGAAACTATGGGGCGGAAGATTTGCAGAATCTACTGCTGCCTCGGTTGAGGACTTCAGTGCCTCGATTCATTACGACTCGCGTCTGTATCGTTACGATATCGCGGGCAGTAAAGCGCATGCAACCATGCTTGCCAACAATGGTATGCTTTCCAAGGAAGAACTGCGCTTGATTGTGGAAGGTTTGAGCCGGATAGAGCAAGAGATCGACAGCGGCGATTTTGAGTTTAAAAAAGAGCTTGAAGACATCCATATGAATATCGAAAAAGCCCTCGCCGATCGAATCGGTCCGGCGGGAGCCAAGTTACATTCCGCCCGCAGTCGAAACGACCAGATTGCCTTGGACCTGAAACTGTATCTGCGGGACCAGTGCGACCGATTTGCCGATTTACTCGATGATGTCAGAAGAGGATTTGTTCTTCTTGCCAGGACCTATCTCGGACGTGTAATGCCCGGTTATACCCATATGCAGCGGGCGCAGCCGGTGTTGATCTCCCACCATATGCTGGCCTATTTTGAGATGTTTTCGCGAGATCGTGAGCGGCTGCTTGATAGCCGCAAGCGGATTAATATCTGCCCGCTTGGTGGTGCTGCTATGGCCGGGACCGGATTGCCCATAGAGCGTGAACAGGTTGCCGAACTGCTTGGTTTTGACGGGGTGACTGCCAATTCCATGGATACAGCCGGAGATCGTGATTTTGCCATCGAGTTTGTTTTCTGTTGTACCCAGATTCAATTGCATCTGTCGCGACTCTCCGAGGAACTGGTGCTTTGGGCCGGCAGCGAATTTGACTTTGTTGCCATCGGCGACCGGTTTTGTACCGGATCATCGATTATGCCGCAGAAAAAAAATCCGGATATTCCTGAGCTGATCCGGGGAAAAAGCGGCAGAGTGGTCGGTTCGCTGATGGCGTTATTGACCCTGGTCAAAGGCTTGCCGCTGACCTACAATCGGGATCTCCAGGAAGACAAAGAACCTGTATTTGATGCGGTGGATACCGTTTCAGCATCTTTGTCGATGATGGCAGAACTGCTGGAAAATCTGGAATTCAATACAGAAAAGATGGCCGAGGCGACCAAAACCGGCTTTATGACGGCGACGGATCTTGCCGATTATCTGGTATTGAAAGATGTACCATTCCGAGAGGCGCATGGTATAGTTGGCAGAGTCGTTGGTTTTTGTATTGAGCAGGATTGCGAACTGGTGGATTTGAATTTGGGGCAAATGCAACAATTTTCACCGGTTATTGACAAGGATGTGTATGAAGTTTTGACTGTGGACGGTTCGATCCAGAGTCGTATTTCAACGGGAGGCACGAGCTTGCAACGGGTTGAGGAAGCGCTTCGTGTTGCCGAAAAACAAGTGGGGATTGCCTGATGAGAATCGGATTTGCGTCAACTTTTCTTCTTGCTGTGGGTTTCTCAGTAATTGTGAGTGTAACGGGCTGTGGATTTAAAACAGATCCGGTACCGCCGGCCAATGTCGTTCCGAAGCCAATTGACGATTTGCGCTATTCGATCGATGAAACAGGGGTAACGCTTAACTGGACCTACCCGGATAACACTGTTCAGGGTGACGAGCTCACCGAGATTTATTCGTTCGATGTACATCGGGCGGCGGTTCCACTTAAGGATTTGTGCCCAACATGTCCGATTCCGTTCAGTGAACCGCTTGAGATCCCCGGAGGTGAAACGGCGGATGGTGGTAAAAGAAAGGTCGGGGAATATAAAACATCTCTACTTCGCAGCGACCACAAATATTTTTTCAAAATCACGTCTCGGACCAGTTGGTGGGCAGCCAGTACCGATTCAAACATTGTTTCGTTTGTCTGGCAGATTCCTACCAGTGCCCCAGCCGGTTTCACAGTTGAACCCGGTGATTCCCGTATCGTGCTGAGCTGGCAGCCGGTAACAACGCTGATCGATGGTAAAACGGCTAAGCATCCTGTTTCCTATCAGGTGTTCCGCAGTGAGGGTGGTAAAGATTTTGTACCCTACGGCGATCCGATGAGTGCTACAGAATTGGTCGATTCGAAGGTGTTAAACGGCAAAAAGTACTTTTATAAAGTTCAGAGTCTGATGAGCTATGAGCAGCATCAGATCAGTGGTGGTGTTAGTGAAATTGGAGATGCAGCGCCGCTTGATAAGACTCCGCCGAATATTCCATCGGGAGTCAGGGCAACGGCAACGTCAACGGGCACCAAAGTCTATTGGGATCGGCCGGATGATCCCAGTGTGGTGGGTCACCGTGTATATCGTCGGGCTGCCAAGCGGGGCAAGGGTGAGATGATAGGTGAAGTTGCAATGCCGTCGAGCATCTTCGTTGACAAGGCTGTTCCGGAAAAGACAAAGGTGTACTATTCGGTTACGGCAATGGACAGTGCTGAACCATCTAATGAGTCCGATCCTTCCAAGGAGGCTACGGTCAGATAGCAGCTGAGGCGCTCATACATGAGTGTTGCAACCAGGCAATGAATGCGGATTTTCCTATCCCGGTTACCAAGATGAGCGGTGCCGGCAATGATTTTATTATTATTGACCACCGTGCCCTATTCATACCGGAGTCGTATCAGCCGCAATTTGCCCAGTTGGTCTGCAGGCGCAGATTTTCGGCCGGAGCGGACGGCCTTATTCTGATCGAAAACGACGACAACGAGGATTTTCGCTGGCAGTTCTATAATAACGACGGTTCAGTTGCCGAAATGTGCGGCAACGGAGCCCGCTGTGTCGCCCGTTTTGCTTACCGTCACAGTATTGCTGCTAGGTCGATGCGATTTTCGACTTTGGCTGGGGTGATCGAGGCCGAGGTGCTCGGGGAGCAGGAGCATGTCAGGATTGGTATGACCGAACCGTTTGGGTTTCGCAACTCCATCCTGATTTCGCTGGACGGTTCGGAGCGAGAGGTTTTC
>JAQYVS010000043.1 GCA_030145365.1 Desulfofustis sp.
TGTCAGAAAGGCAGAGTAGCCGATAAACGGGTAACCTTCCTGAGCAACAGGGATTCGTTCTTTTAACATAAGGTATCTATTTGTTTGAGCCGCCGCGGGCGATAGCAATTGTTCCGGTACGTATTATTTCTTTTATCCCAATGGGCCGGAGAATATCAATGACTGCTTCTATTTTTGATGCTGAGCCGGTAACTTCCACTGCATAGCTTCTGGGGCTCACATCAACGACTTTTCCTCTGAAAATATCAATAATTCTTAGAACTTCCGCCCGGGTACCCGCTTCGGCATTGACCCTGATGAGCACCATTTCCCGCTCCACAAAGGCTCCGTCATTGATATCTATTACTTTGATGATGTCAATGAGTTTGTGTAACTGCTTGGTAATCTGTTCGATGATATTGTTTTCACCCTGAGTTACCAGGGTAAGGCAGGAAATTTTAGGATCCAGGGTCTCGGCGACACATAAACTTTCGATATTAAAGCCACGTCCACTGAAAAGACCTGTAACACGGGACAGAACTCCAGGTTTGTTCTGGAGTAAAACCGACAGTGTGTGCTTCATTACAACTCCTTTAAGGATAGTATAGGATGGAAACAGATCAATTAGACCAGCAGCATTTCGGTTGTGGCTTTTCCTGCTGGAACCATGGGAAAGACTCCTTCCTCTCTGGAGATCCTGAAATCCATCAATACTGTATTATCAGTGGCCAGCGCTTCTTTAATGACGTCTTCTACTTCGCTTTTTTTCGTAGCCCGTAAACCAACGGCACCATAGGCATGTGCCAGAGCAACGAAATCCGGGGCAACATCCATAACGGTCGAGGCATAGTGTTTGTCGTAAAAGAGTTCCTGCCATTGACGAACCATACCGAGGAACTGATTGTTTAATATGGCCACCTTTACCGGGCACTTGTATTGCTTAGCAGTGGCAAGTTCTTGAATATTCATCTGAATTGAGCCATCGCCAGCTATATCGATACAGACCTTATCGGGCATTGCCATTTTTGCACCGATTGCGGCCGGCAAACCGTAGCCCATGGTTCCAAGTCCTCCAGAAGTGAGAAAATGCCGTGGACTGTTAAATTGATAAAACTGGGCGGCCCACATCTGATGTTGTCCAACCTCGGTGGCTACTATTGCTTCACCAAACGTTAACTTGTCAAGCATCTCAACAACATATTGAGGCTTGATTACATCCTTCTCCTCCTGATAACTCAGCGGAAATTTTTCCTGCCACTCCTTGATCTGATCAAACCACAACTGATGTTTTTTTCGCTCATCTTCCACTGAGATGTCACGCTCGTTGTTAAACCAGGTGTTCATTGCCGTGAGCGCTTTTTTACAATCAGAGACGATTGGTACATCGACCTCGACATTTTTACTGATTGAGGTCGGATCGATATCGATATGAATAATCTTTGCATTAGGGGCAAATGAATCCAGTTTACCGGTAACCCGGTCGTCAAAACGGGCTCCGACGGAAATTAACAGATCACTTTCAGCAACTGCCATGTTGGCTGTGTAGGTACCGTGCATGCCAAGCATTCCCATGGACAGCTCGTGGCTGCCAGGAAATGCACCAAGTCCCATCAGGGTCATGGTCACCGGCATATCGAGTTTGGTCGCAAGTTCTATGAGTTCTTCTGATCCATCTGATAATATAACGCCGCCACCTACATAGAGAACCGGTTTTCTTGCTTCCATGATCAGTCGGCAGGCCTTGCCGACCTGGCCCATGTGGGGTTCATAGGTCGGTTGGTAACTCTGCATATGAATCGGTTTTTTTCCTTTATTATCGAATTTACTATTGATGATGTCCTTGGGAAGATCGACCAACACTGGGCCGGGACGTCCAGTGCGGGCCACATGGAAGGCCTCATGGATGATTTGAACCAGATCATCTTTGCTGCTGACAAGGTAATTGTGTTTGGTGCAGGGGCGGGTGATTCCAACGATATCTACTTCCTGAAAGGCGTCGTTGCCGATGAGCGGTGTCGGTACCTGGCCGGTCAGAATAACCACCGGTATTGAATCCATATAAGCGGTTGCAATACCAGTTACCCCGTTGGTTGCTCCCGGACCGGAGGTTAACAGGGCAACGCCAACTTCACCGGTTACCCGAGCATAACCGTCTGCTGCATGTACAGCGGCCTGCTCGTGACGAACCAGGACATGGGTGAGATCCTGACACTGCATTAATTCGTCGTAAAGATCAATAACAGCGCCGCCCGGATATCCGAAAATAGTGTTAACACCCTCTTCGAGAAGACACTGGACGATTGCTTGAGAGCCGGAGATATCTGACATGTTTTTATCCTTGCTTGTAAAAAGCTGATTTGAATATCAATACCGGGGTTTCCGATAGGTTAAACAAACCTAAAACTATAGAAATCTCCTGATAATATGTCAACATCCAAAACATGTCTACAACCGATGATTGGTGATGAATTGTATAATCTGATTTACATGATACAATTCATATCAAGAAATTTGCCTTGACAACAAATAACAAGCGGGATTACTGTGTTATTTGAATATAAATAAATTGATGAAATAACCATTGAATCTAATAGTAAAAATCATGGAACGAAATTTATATCTGTCTCTACCTGTGCTACTACTGCCACGGAACGCCGCGGCATGGGTTGGGTCGATGTAGAATTACCACATCCATGAGAGTTTTGAGGCCGCGGTTGCAGAAACCGCGGCCTTTTTTTTTAAGCTCTGTTGAAATCAATGATAAATCGATGAGCAGGAGATTCCAATGAAAGCAGAATTAGTCAGTAAATATCGTTCCTATCCTCCGGTTGCCTTGACAACAAGGAGATGGCCGGACAAGGTGATTGATAAGGCTCCTTCCTGGTGTAGTGTTGATCTGCGGGACGGTAATCAGGCTCTGGTTCAGCCGATGAGCCTGGCCAAAAAATTGGAGATGTGGACCCTTCTTGTTGACATTGGTTTTAAAGAAATAGAAGTCGGCTTTCCCTCGGCATCGCAGGTGGAATTTGAATTCACCCGGACCTTGATCGAAGAAAACATGAT
>JAQYVS010000045.1 GCA_030145365.1 Desulfofustis sp.
GCACGAAATTTCTATTTTTGGCTTGTCCTATTTTCCGGGAGGAGGTCATAAGAAAAGGCCACCTGGAAATGATCCAAGTGGCCATAGTTTTGTGTATTAATGAGCTTACTGAATACCTCTATCAATAAGAAGCCGTTTTTCTTCTCGGAAGTGGTGACAAAGAAGACCAGAAAATCGTTAGACAAAAACACTTATTACCACCTCTTAATCATCGTTATTTGCTGACCCCTCAATAGCAACCGACATACGATGATCTTCCTTAACTCGTTCGAGACGATCCCTCACCGCGTCTTCTACATAAAGCTCTTGTGAAAAACCGATATAGAGCGCATAGACAATGAACAGTAACACGACGGCAAAGGGCAAACCTGTGCTGACCGCTGCTGTTTGCAATGACGTCAAGCCCCCGCCGATCAGCAAGACTGCTGCAACCACCCCTTCCATAATCGTCCAGAACACCCTTTGCGGAACAGGTGAATCAAGTTTTCCTCCCGATGTTAGGTGGTCTACCACCAATGATCCTGAATCTGATGAAGTAATAAAAAATATGGTCACAAGGACGATTCCAACCAAAGATAAAACGTTTGTAAGGGGAAAGTTCTCAAACATAACAAAGAGTGCAGTCGCAACATCGGCATTGACCGCTGTAACGATGTCTGCGGTACCACTTGACTGTAGATAGATTGCCGCACCACCGAACACAGACATCCAGATGAAAGAAAGAAATGTCGGTAGCAACATGACACTAAGCACAAATTCACGAACAGTGCGCCCCTTGGATATACGCGCGATAAACATTCCCACGAACGGTGACCAAGATATCCACCATGCCCAGTAAAAAACCGTCCACGATCCTTGCCAGTTGCTGCTACGGAAGGTTTCAGTCCAGAGGCTGAGTTCAGGCAGTTTGGTAAGATAATAACCAAGGTTCTGCGTAAAGCCGCCAAGGATGTCGACGGTCGGCCCGACGATCAACAAAAACAACACTAATAACGCGGCCAGCCCCATATTGCATTGACTCAATCGTTTGACCCCACCATCCAGACCAGACATGACCGAGAGCGTTGCCAGGGCAGTAATAACGGCAATCAAAATGACCTGAGTGGACAAACTTACCTGAATATCAAAGAGGAAACTCAACCCCGCATTGACCTGCTTAACGCCAAGCCCCAGAGACGTCGCCAAACCCATCATGGTTGCTAAAACCGAGAGGACATCAATTAAGTTTCCCCAGAAACCATAGATCTTGTTGCCGAGGATTGGGTAGAAAATTGACCTGATCGTTAAGGGCAACCCTCTATTGTAGGCGAAAAAAGCCAAGCCAAGAGCAACAATTGCATAGATCGCCCATGGGTGAATACCCCAGTGGAAGTAGGTAATCCCCATCGCTGCCTGAGCGGCTTCCGGTGTGCCGGCAACAACACCACTGAACATTGGAGAGGGAGAACTGTAATGAAACATCGGTTCACCGACGCTCCAAAACATCAACCCGATGCCCATTCCAGCGCTGAGCAGCATGGCATACCAAGAGACGGTAGTAAATTCTGGCTTTGCATCATTGCCGCCGATGCGAATTTTGCCAAATCGACTGAATGCAAAGAAAAAGGCGGCTAAAATAAATACGTTCGTCGCAAGAATCAAAAACCAGCCAAAGGTATTTGTGATAAAAGACAACGTCGCGGTGAAAACCTCATTGGCCTGCTCTTGAAACATGACGGTCAGTAGAATAAATGCCACCAGAAAAAAGGCTGAGACGAAGGTAACGTGGGGGTGAATATCAAAGCCAATACCTACCCAATTATTTTCACCTGGCTCTTTCCTCTCGGCATCGTCATAAATCGATGCAGACGGTCGAAGCTGCAATCCCAAGAACCGCTCACGTTCCTGAATCGCTTTGCGCCTGACGTCCTTCTCGGCTTTTTTTAGTTTTCCCGCCAGTTCCTGTTTTAAATGCGCACCTTGTTCGTCGGTGTAGTGACTCATTACTGCCCCCTACTATTCAGGGCAACACATTTTTCGTTGCCTCTTGGTTGTAAGCTTTTTTTGTCTAATAAATGGTGGTTTTTGGGACACGTTCATAACGTTGAAGAATATGTCTATATATATATAGGTGGGAATAAAGCTCAAAAAGGTTGCCGAATGGATCAACGACAAAATTCAAGCACTGACACAAATAAGCATAAACAGAAAAAGCCACCCGTAGTCGTGCAGATGGCTTGTGATCATCGTTCATCTTCCCCCGATATTCCCAGATACCTGAATAAATAAGACGTTAGTAATTATATCCGGTCAGGAGTCGAGGTCAAATCGGAAGGATTCTTATTTATCCTACATTGTTTCGTGGTGAAGAAATTTGCCGAAAAGGTAAATTCTTACTGATCCTGCATTACAAGAAAAGGCCACCAAGGACAGAACCCTGGTGGCCATAATTTTGCCTTCCTGAATACCTCTATCAATATGAAACCGTTTTCTTCTCAGAAGTGGTGACATATAAGAAAGGCCACCAAGAATCGAACCCTGGTGGCCATAATTTTCCAGAGCTATAACCCACAAAAAGGTTCGCACGATCTGTAGCATAACCTTTTTGTGTCTAATATCTGCTGAGATATGGAACAGCAGTCAAAACAAAGGATTGTCAGGCCTCCATCTCAACACAGAAAGTCGCTCCGCCGCCGGGAGTTACTTCAACCCAGGCATTTCCGTCATAGAGCATGGCTATCTTCCTGACCGTCGCCAGCCCAACTCCCGTTCCGGGAACCGGTTTACCCGTGGACCCTCGGAAGAAGGTTTCGAAGATGTGATCTCTCTCCTCTTCCGGGATACCCGATCCGTGATCGCGCACAAATAACTGCACCCGCCCCCCCGTTTTTTTGCTATCCACCTCTATGGGACAGCCCTCCTTTCCGGCATAGCGGACGGCATTGCCGATCAGATTGTCAAAAATCTGAGTCAGCAGAACTTCGGGAACGCGTAGCTTCGGCAATTCCCCAATCCTCACCTCGATATCCGCACTGGCGATACTGATGGCCAAATTATTCAGGACCTGCCGTACTACCTCATGGGCATCAACGGGTTCATCTGGTCTTTCAAGATGCCCGACCTTGGCCAGAGTCAGCAGGTCTTCCATCAAGACCATCATCCTGTTGCCCTGTATCTGAATCTCCTTCAGGAAATCGAGGGCCTGGTCATCAAGGCGACGCTCCTTGTAAGTGTCTTGAAGAAGTTCGGCATAGCCTAGGATAGGGGTCAGAGGCGACCGCAGGTCGTGTGATACCGTATAGACAAAGGCTTCCAGTTCCCGGTTGGCTTCAGCAAGTTTTTCTTTCGCTTTGGTTTGCTCGGTGGCGAATATCCGAACCAGAGCGAGTCGTTTGATCTGAATGGCGACATAGGTCAGGATCATCCCGAAAAATAACAGCCCCCCGCCCAGCACCAGCCAGGGGGCTATGCGGCGGCGAACCTTGAAGAATTCAGGTGTCGGTTTAGCGATCCAGATTAACTCCGCATCGCTTCGCTTGAAATGGTTCTCATTGTACAGACCAGTCCGCAAGGCGGCTGAGTCGCTAGCCAGTTCAGTCGGCACCTCTCCGGCGGATGATCGATGAGCAAAAACAAGTTGCTCCGTCTGATGACTTGGCAGGTTATACACGTAATGGTCTATCTCTACCGGCTCAAATTGGTCGAACAGTTGCTTGACGAGATCTCCGGAAATGGCCACTGCAATAAAAAAGCCTTCCAGGCTCTGCCGCCGGTCAGTCTCAGTCTCAACCGCTGCCTCCGGGCGATAGACTGGATGAATTACTAGCATGCCTGGTAATTGCTTCTTTCCCTGAACAAGCAGAATTCTTGAGGTGGTCAAAGTTTTACCTGTGTCACGCGCCCGATAAAGGGCTTCACGTCTCAATTTCTCTGAAGCCACGTCGAATCCCAGCGCTTTTTCGTTACCAGCATAGGGGGCGATGTAAAAGACCGGGAAGTATTCGTCGCGAACCCCGGCTTCAACCAGCTCACCCTGATTGTTGAGTTCTGTGAAGCGGTAGCCTTGAAGCCCGTCTTTTCGCGCAGACTCCTCGTAACTTGGACGTTCCTCCAAACGAACCCGAGGGACCCATTCCATTGCTTTGATGGTGGTCAGTCCAGGAGTGAAGGTCTCAACAAAAGTTGTAAATTCTTTCCGGGTGATGGTTTCGGAGGCGACAAAGAACTGTAATAGGGATTCCAACTGTGCGAAATATTTTTCTGCCTCAAGGTGCATAGTTGTGTAGTGTGCCTGGGTGATCCGCTGGAACTCCTGTTCGATCCTGTGCGTTTCGGCGCTGCGCATCAAAACAAAAGCATAAGAAGATATCACCAGGCTGGCTATCGCCAGCAGCAGGAGCGGCAGATAGCGGTAACGGCTGGAGGCCTTGAGGTCATGAATCTGCTTGGTATCTCCACTGGTCATGGCAAACTTCTCCAGGATTCAGACAGTCCAAGTTGTCAATAACACGATTCCTGCGTCAGATTTTATCACAAACCCACGAACTTCCAATTTTTAGATATTGCAACAGGATGTTTACTTTAAATCCTCTCACATTGTTTTGGATGACAAAAATACGACCATCTGAGTTGTTTACTAAAATCCCTGCAATCCAGTAAAAAGGCCACCAAGAAGCAGATCCTGGTGGCCATAACTTTGTGGATTAAAGAGCTTACTGAATACCTCTATCAATAAGAAGCCGTTTTTCTTCTTAGAAGTCGTGACTTATAAGAAAAAGGCCACCAAGGATCGAGCTCTGATGGCCATAATTTTGCGGGCCGAATAAATGACAAAACCATCAAGTATTTGCTTCGATGGATTGTGGTAATATACAAACATTGCGTCTATTACAATACTGCATTAAGACCGCAACAAGAGGAAGAACTGATGACAATAGAAATTCTGGGCGAGGGCTGCTCCAAATGTAAGGTAATGAAAGAAAATGTTCTTCAAAGGATCAACGATCTCGAACTTCACATAGAGATAAGTGTAGCCATGGACCCTGAGAGAATTGCAGGGTTAGGGGTATTGTCCTTGCCACAACTGGTTATTGACGGGCAGCTCACACCGTCAAGTATTTGGAGCTCTGTTGAGAAGCTTAAAGAACTTATGCGAACCGCTAGTAGACAGGATCAAATTTCAGGTTCATCTCACAAGTCTTGAGTTTTAAGAACGAATTTTAAGCAGGCAGTGGGCTTGGCTCTTCCGAGAGAATATTTACTAGAAATCCTCTCACATTGTTCTGGTGTACTCAGATTGGCTGAAATGCGAAATT
>JAQYVS010000059.1 GCA_030145365.1 Desulfofustis sp.
GACACCTTGAATCTGGTAGGGTTCGGATAAACTTCTGAAAATTGTATACCGGGGATCCATTGCAGAATAGGGATCCTGAAAAACCATCTGCATGTGACGCCGCTGCAGTCGCAGCTGTTTTTTCGACATTTTGAGGATATCGGTACCATTGAATTCGACACTGCCCCTATTCGGTTCAATGAGTCGCAGGATCAGTCTGGCCAGTGTTGACTTCCCACAACCGGACTCACCCACAACACCTAAAATTTCGCCGGTATTTATTGAAAATGAAACATTATTGACTGCAGTTACCGTACCGATGGTTCGCAGAAGAAGCCCGCCTTTAACAGCGAAGGAGACTGCCAGTTCTTTAATTTCTATGAGTTTTCCCATCTTCAATCCTAATTATCAAGGTAATGATGGCAAGCTACCCTGGAATCACCCTCAATTTTCAGCAAGGTTGGAATAGTTTTTTTGCACAACGAATCAGCACGGCCACAGCGAGGATGATAACGGCAACCGCTGGGATACGTGTCAACACTCGGGACATTGCCGGATATTGCTGCCAGAGAGCCTTTTTCCATGCCGATCCGCGGAATACACTGTAACAGCGCTTTGGTATATGGGTGACGAGGTGAAATAAAAACCTCACCAATTCTGCCAAACTCAACCATATTACCAGCATACATGACTGCAACTTTATCGCATACCTGGGCTATGACACCAAGGTCATGAGTGATAAGAAACAGACCAATGTTTCTGGCCATGGTCATCTCCTTAAAGAGAAGCATAATCTGGGCCTGCACCGTCACGTCCAGGGCTGTTGTCGGTTCATCTGCTATGAGTATTTTGGGATGAGCACATAAGCCCATTGCGATTACTATTCGTTGTTTCAGACCGCCGGAGAGTTGATGTGGATATTGTTGAAAAACCTGTTCCGCTTTGGGAATCCGCAACTTCCCCATCAGATCAATTACCTGTTGTTTAGCTTGTCGCTTACCAATTTTCACCTGTTTACATAAACCTTCGACAATCTGGTCACCGACTCGGTAGACAGGATCCAGGGACGTCATAGGATTCTGTGGTATAAAAGCAATCTGAGAGCCTCTAATTGACTGCATTTCCTTTTCGGAGAGCACCAAAAGATCCTCCCCCTCAAAGATGACACTGCCACCGATTTCTCCCCCGACAAGTGAAGTCAATCCCATTATGGCATGGGCGGTGAGTGATTTCCCAGAGCCGGTTTCACCAACCATCCCCAGAACTTCTCCCGAATTCATTTCTAAGGATACTCTTTCGAGGGGTCGTATTTTTTTCTTATCAACAATAAATTCAACATGAAGATCATTAACCTGGAGGATGGACATTAAATGGACTCCTTATTTTTGACATCCATAATGTCGATCAGGGCGTCTCCAAAGAGATTAAAGCCCAAAACGGTGATCATCATGGCCAGCCCCGGAAAGATAATCATCCAGGGCGAAATAAAGAGATAGGCCGTGCCGTTACTCATCATAGCGCCCCAACTTGGCGTGGGAGGCTGAGCACCCATACCGAGAAATCCCAGGGTCGCCTCCAAAACAATAGCATTACCAATACCAATAGTCGCAGCGACAATAACGGGAGACAAACTGTTTGGCAGCAGATGCTTAAAAAGAATGACAAAATCACTCGCGCCAAGTGACTTTGTCGCTTCGATGAATACTGCGCTTTTTAGCGAGAGAATTTGTCCTCGCACCAGACGAGCGTATTGAGCCCAGTATGATAAGCCAATGGCAATAACAACACTTTCCAATCCAGCACCTATAATTGCCACCAGCAAAAGGGCGATGAGGATGGCCGGCATCGACCAGGTCAAATCAGCAATAGTGGTCAGAACCAGATCGATCATCCCTCCGTAAAATCCGGCTATCGATCCAAT
>JAQYVS010000068.1 GCA_030145365.1 Desulfofustis sp.
CCACGAAATCCGGTTAAACCATGTTCTTCCACGAACTGGTACGTGTCTTCTTTTACCTGATTACCCAATGGAAAGAGTACCCGGGAAAGTTGCTTTTGCGTTAATCTGGCCAGAAAATATGATTGATCTTTCTGAGGATCAATCCCTTTAAACAAGCTCATCACTCCGTCAGCAGACTCGCAGCGGGCGTAGTGGCCGGTGGCCATGAAATCAAATCCTCTACTCAGAACACGGTCCATAAATAAACCGAGTTTGATTACCTGATTGCATCGTATGCAGGGATTTGGTGTTTTACCAGCGGCGTAGCTGGTAAGAAAATAGTCCAGAACCAATGCGTCAAATTCTTTTTTCAGGTCGATAATGGTGAGATCAATACCAAGAACATCGCTGATTTCCACAACTCTGTTGGACTGCTCTGGAAAACCAGGTTGACCAATATCCATCAGAAATCCACTGATTTGATACTGATCTTTGAGTAGCAGCGCACAGGCCGTTGAGTCAACCCCGCCGCTCATGGCTATTGCAACCTGCGTCTTGTTCATTGAAATCCTGATAAATACCGTTATTGTCTTCTAAGTTCCATTTCAGTAATCGCCTTTAAACTATAACCCTTTGACCTGACAGATACACATCATAAGCTGCGATGAAAGAAAAACAAGTTAAGAAGTCAACGGCTCAAGAGCTGCCTGAGTTGCTGGCCCCGGCGGGAAGTTTTGAAAAACTGGTCACGGCGATTCACTATGGCGCCGACGCAGTCTATTTGAGCGGCAAAAAGTATGGCTTGCGGGCCAAAGCCGTTAATTTTGATGAGGAAGGTATCCGTCGGGCAGTGAACTATGCCCATGGATGTCGGGTTCGGGTGTATGTTACGGTTAATATCATTGCCCATAATGATGACTTTACGGGGCTTGAGAATTATCTGCTGATGTTGCAGGAGGCAGGAGTTGATGCGATCATCGTCTCGGATCCGGGGATTATCCAAATGGCTGCAGCCGTAGTTCCAGATTTACCTATCCACCTTTCTACCCAGGCAAATGTGACAAACCGTCATTCCGCACAATTCTGGATATCTCAGGGAATCTCTCGGCTTAATCTGGCTAGAGAATTGTCGCTTAAAGAGATTCGGTCGATTCGCAGCGGAGTCGCTGCGGAGCTCGAAGTGTTCACCCATGGTGCATTGTGCATATCGTATTCGGGACGCTGCATGCTTTCAAATTATATGACCGGCAGAGATGCAAACCAGGGCAGTTGTGCTCATCCTTGCCGCTACAGTTACGCGCTTATGGAGGAGAAACGTCCAGGGGAATTTTTTCCTGTATACGAGGATGAACGGGGAACATACATTTTTAACTCAAAGGATCTCTGCCTGCTTGAATGTCTGCCACAACTCGTTGCTGCCGGCGTGAATTCGCTGAAAATTGAAGGCAGAATGAAATCGATATTTTATGTGGGTGGTGTCGTTCGGATTTACCGAGCAGCACTTGATTATCTGAACAGCCTCGATCGGGATGACTGGAAAAACCCGGAACAAATAAAAATCCCAACACATTTTATTGAGGAAATTGAAAAGACGGGTACCAGAGGGATGAGTTCGAATTTTGCCGTCGAGAAACCAGGACCTGAGGATATGCTCTATAACTCTTCCCGGGTCGATCAGAGCTACGAACCGGTGGCAGTGGTGAGAGAAACAACCAATGATCCGAAGGAAATCATTGTTGAAATACGAAATGTACTGCACACAGCAGAGCAGATCGAATATATGCATCCCTCCATAGAGCTTGATGCTACCATCGTTGTATCAATGCGGAACCAGAAGGGAATCAATATAGAGCGGGCCAATCCGGGTGATCGGATTTTTATGTCGCTGGCTGACTCGATACCGGGGATTCAGACAAACTCAATTTTCAGGCGAAAAAAACTCATTCAATGAATTACAAGTTTGCTTGACATCAACACGTTGGGCTATATCGTGCTTGAAAAGGAGACTTCTTGGCCCTGAGTCGAGGATGTAATCAGAGCAAGAATTACCAATAAACAATTACATGGAGGCTTTCACATGGCAACCTATGAATGTTCAAAATGCGGGATGGGTGTAAACGCGACCTGTGCCAAATGCGATGCACCGTTGGTTGATGACATTCTGGAATTGGATGATGGCAACGAAGTTCAAATTTCCAAATGTCCCAACGGACACGGCAAAATCAAATCACCCATGTGCTGCGGTCAGGATATGACCTGTTCGGTTAAGTAGACTTAGCGCGGCTATATTGACTGAGCACCTGCGCGTCTAAATGAACAAGGCGGGATATATCCCGCCTTGTTATCTCAGTACAAACCATCGAAGTTTGCTGGTACCCCTATTATTTTCTGCTAAGTATTTCTTTCTGCCAGAAGGTTGGTCCGGTTTTATGAACAGCTGCTCCAGTGCTGTCCACGGCGACGGTAACCGGCATATCTTTTACATCGAACTCGTAGATGGCTTCCATGCCGAGATCTTCAAATGCAACCGTGCGGGAACCTTTTATTGCCTTTGATACCAGATACGCTGCTCCACCCACAGCCATAAGGTAGACAGCCTGGTGTTTTTGTATGAGATCAATAGTCGCATCACCGCGTTCAGCCTTGCCAATCATACCGATGAGGCCTGTTTTTCCCAACATCATATCTGAGTATTTGTCCATCCTGGTGGACGTTGTAGGGCCTGCTGGTCCGACGACTTCTGTTCCTACCGGATCGACCGGTCCCACGTAATAAATAAAACGACCATTGAAATCAACCCCTTCAGGCAGTGGTTCTCCCGCTTCGAGCAGCTGTTGAATGCGGCGATGGGCTGCATCACGTCCGGTGAGTATCTTGCCGCTTATCAAGAGGGTATCTCCGGCTTTCCAGGTTCCAATCTCTTCTTTGGTTATACCATCGAGATTAACCTGCTTAATTTCAGCACCGGTATCTAAAGAAAGTTCAGGCCATTGTCCGATATCAGGAGGTTCGAAGCTTGCTGGTCCGGAACCGTCCAGGCTGAAATGAAGGTGCCTGGTAGCAGCACAATTCGGTATCATTGCCACCGGCAGTGAAGCGGCATGGGTCGGGAAATCCAGAATCTTTACGTCAAGTACGGTGGTCAGTCCGCCAAGCCCCTGGGCTCCGATACCGAGACTGTTTACTGCTTCAAAGATCTCCAGCCGCAATTCTTCGATACGATCGCTTGGTCCCCGCTCCTGTAATTCGTGGATATCAACCGGCTCCATAAGTGATTCTTTGGCCAGACACATGGCCTTGTCTATGGTGCCGCCAATGCCGATTCCCAAAATTCCAGGGGGACACCAGCCGGCGCCCATTGCAGGAACGGTCTTCTTTACCCAGTCGACAATTGAGTCGCCCGGATTGAGCATGGCCATTTTACTCTTATTCTCAGAGCCGCCGCCCTTGGCAGCGATGTGGACTTCTACCTTATCGCCTGGAACCATTTCAACATGCACAACTGTCGGGGCATTGCTTCCGGTGTTTTTACGGTCACTGGCAGGCCCGTCGACTATTGATTTACGCAGTGGGTTTTCCGCATTGCTGTAAGCTCTGGATGTTCCTTCATCAACCATTTCCTGAATGGTATTCTCCGAATCGAAACTACACTTCATACCTAGTTTTACAAAGGCGGTAACGATACCGGTATCCTGACAGATCGGTCGCTTACCCAGTGCACACATCCTTGAGTTAATCAGAATCTGACCAATAGCATCTTTTGCTGCCTGGCTTTGTTCTGCCAGATAAGCACGATGCATCGCCTCAACAAAATCGACCGGGTGGTAGTAACTGATATACTGCAAGCTGTCTGCAATTGAACTGATGAAATCTTCAGTTTTGATAGGTGCCATGATTTCTCCTTCTTGAGTAATTATTCGAGTATATGAGGTGTTGATTTAACGAACTCTTCTTTTTTCAGGATGATAACCGGACGAAGCCGTTGTATTAGGCATCAGAACTGCGTGTTTCCCGATAATTGAACCGGGACTGGTAACCGAGTTGCACCCGGTCTGGGCATGATCGCCGAGGATTGCTCCGAATTTACGCAATCCAGTATCAATCAGCCGTTTTTCATAAGTTATTTGCACATTACCTGGAATAAATCTGAGATTAGCACATTTAGTTCCGGCCCCTAAATTTGTATTGTTGCCGAGAATCGAGTCGCCTAGATAGGCAAAGTGGCCCGCTTTGGCGTCATCAAAGAAAATCGAATGTTTGACTTCCGTTGTATGACCGACCACGCATCGATCACCTATCAGACAGTTACCACGTACATAAGCTCCTTGCCGCACCTCGGTGCAGTCGCCAAGAACGATAGGTGATTTAAGGGTTGCCCCACCTTCTACCAGGGTACCTTTGCCGATTGAGATCTTATCACCAATGAGGATAGCTCCAGCCATAATCACTGAGGCACCATCGAGTATTTTCCGATCCTTTTCAACAATCAATCCACCCTTAAGTGTATCTCCAAAGCTGATTGAACAATCACTGCCGGCAATCAACCGTTGATTGTAAAGTACCAGATGTTCCTGAAGCATTACCCCGTGATTTATTCCAGTAAAGAGTTCGGTAGGGTAGGTCAAGTCAGCCAGATAGCCTTTTAAATCGTACAGAGCGGTCCAAACCGCTTTGTTTTGAGGAAAAAGCAATCGATGATTGTATTGTGAAAGATCGAACAAAATCTTAGCAGTTAGCATAATAATCTCCGGGAGAAAGACGAAATCAACCGTCTGATAAAATAATGATAAACACACCACTATTGTTGATATATACAAATTGATCAATATTTTTTACTTAAGAACCTGTTAGACCTTGTAATCTGCTTGACTTCAACACAGCCAATGTTTAGCTTTTCGCTGGATTTTAGGATAGGAATTTATCGAGTTATTGAGCTTGAAAATCTGGTAGCAAAAATTGCTGCCCGGTTTCATTTTATGATGGCTGTCTTCAGCAGCCGTGGAGGTATGTGTGGAATTTAATGATTCGCTCAGTATCGGTATGGATGATCTTTCCCGCACCGATGATGTGGAAATACCTGAAGTTCTGCCAATGATGGCGGTCAGGGACGTTGTTGTCTTTAATTATATGATTATCCCGCTTTTTGTAGGGCGACCGGGTTCGGTGGAAGCGGTTAACGAGGCGTTGAATTCCGACAAGCTTCTGATGCTGGTCACCCAGCGGGATGCGACTAAAGATGATCCGTCTCCCGATGACCTCTATTCCATTGGCATGGTCTGCATGATTATGCGAACTTTGAAATTGCCAGATGGCCGTTTAAAGGTCCTGGTTCAGGCGATGTCAAAAGCTCGAGTTACCGAGTACACCCGTACCGATCCGAGTTACCAGGTGACCGTAGAAGTTGTCGAAGACGAGGAAACAGGGGAAATAACTGTCGAGGTTGAAGCCTTGATGCGCACGGTCAGAGAACAGACCGAAAAAATCATGTCTCTCAGAGGCATATTGTCTGCCGATTTGATGATGATCATCAACAACATAGAGGATCCCGGCCGACTGGCCGATTTGATCGGCTCAAATCTACGCCTCAAAATCCCCGAGTCTCAGGCAATTCTGGAAGAGGTCGACCCGATCATGCGGCTGCGTCTGGTCAACACACTGCTCAGCAAAGAACTGGAGGTCTCCACGGTTCAGGCCAAGATTCAGAATGAAGCCAAAGAGGAGATGAGCAAATCCCAGCGCGAGTATATCTTAAGAGAACAGCTGCATGCACTGCAGAAAGAGCTTGGTGACGCAGATGAACGTACCCAGGAAATTGAAGAGCTCGAAAAGAAATTAAAAAAGACCAAGATGGCCAAACCCATCCGGAAAGAAGCTAAAAAACAGCTTCATCGCATGGAAATGATGCATCCGGATTCTTCTGAAGCAACGATTATCAGGACCTATATAGACTGGATTTTGGATGTTCCCTGGAAAAAAGGGACCAAAGATCAACTTGACCTCAAATTGGCCAAAAAGGTACTGGATGAAGATCACTATGGGCTTGAGCGTGTCAAGGAACGGATTCTGGAATTTTTGGCAGTCCGCAAGCTGAATCAATCAACGAAGGGGCCGATTCTCTGTTTTGTTGGTCCTCCAGGGGTGGGCAAAACCTCACTGGGCCAGTCCATTGCCCGGGCCATGGGTCGAAAATTTCACCGATTGTCGCTTGGTGGCATGAAGGACGAGGCTGAGATTAGAGGTCATCGCCGCACTTATATCGGGGCAATGCCGGGCAGGATAATCCAGGGACTGAAAACGGTTAAATCCAAT
>JAQYVS010000260.1 GCA_030145365.1 Desulfofustis sp.
AGGGAGGAGCAAGGGAGTTACCCCTCCCGAACGCTAGAAAGAAACGGTCGATATGGCAGTATCTAAGTCTTCTAGCTAAACTGAATTGTAATATTTATATTTAGACCTAGTTCAATCAATACAATCTATACGCAAAGCCGATACATAAACTTCATAAAAAAACCACTTGGACTATCCACTCTAGCAAAGGCAGCCGGATGTAACTACCTTGCATCGAGAACTGAAAAAATGAGACCCCTTTTCCCCTGCGATCACACTTGTTAAGTTGTAGAAATTTTACACTCCTCCATGCAGATACACAATCGGTTAATCCCCTAGAGCAAACTAGGTAAAAACACCTATAATTCAATATTATTGTTTAAATAATAAATAGTTAAAACCCATAACATTCTTTACGCTGTGGCTAATAGATGAAAATTTTCACACTACGGAGAAACACACCCTGATTGAGCAAATTGTGCAGGCACACGCGATTTGCGCAGACACTATTGCAATAAAAGGAAAATTCAGCAGCAAATGCCAATAGATGAATCAATCGATTGGATTATGGCAGGCAACTTCCGTTTCATCGAGTGTCCTTATTTCGGGAAACACTTTAAGACACTTCTCAGTTACCTCTGAGCAGCGTGGGTTGAAAAAACAACCGGGAGGAGGATCTATGGGTGATGGCAGTTCCCCATGCAGAACGATCCGTTGTTTCTCCCTGAGGGGATCAGCAATCGGGGTTGCGGACAACAGCGCCCTGGTATAAGGGTGCCTCGGATGGTTAAAAATAGTATCACAGCTCCCTTTCTCAATAACCATACCGAGATACATTACCATGATCTCGTCGGCAATATGCTTTACCACTGAAAGGTCGTGACTGATAAACAAATAGGCCAGGTCAAGTCGCTGCTGCAGGTCTGCCAGAAGATTAAGAATCTGGGCCTGAATCGAGACATCAAGGGCTGAAACCGGCTCATCGAGTACCAGGATCTCCGGATTGAGCATCAGAGCCCTCGCCACTGCAATTCGCTGACGCTGTCCACCTGAAAACATGTGGGGATAGCGGTCATACAGCTCCGGCCGAAGCCCGACGAAATCCATCAGTTCCATCGCTGCCTTGCGCCGCTCATTTTTGGTCATTGTCGTGTTCACCAGCAGCGGTTCTTCAAGGGCATGGCCTATTTTTTGTCTTGGGTTTAGTGATCCGTAAGGGTCCTGGAATACAATCTGAACTTTGGATTTGAGTTTTCTTCTGGTAGCCCGATCGGAGGCGACGATGTCAATATCTCTTATCTTCAAGGCGCCGGATGTCGGTGGTTCAATCATCGTAACCAGGCGGGCCAGAGTTGATTTACCGCAGCCGGACTCACCTACTACCGCCAGGGTTTTGCCTTTTTCCAGAGTGAAGCTAGCGCCGTTCAAGGCTTTCAACACCGCCTTGGCTTTAAAGGTACCTCGACTGACCTCGTAAAACCGTTTCAGATCACTGGCTTGCAGAATCGTTTCACCGCTCATGATTGATTCTCCTCAGTGCCTGGATGATTCCTCGGTTTTCCCTGATCAAGCGGATAATGACAGAGTGCGTACCCATGTCTGGCGTCTGCTTTTTCCGGTTCCTTACTCCTGCACAGATCAGTAACAAAGCCACAGCGTGGCGAAAACAAACAACCTTTTGGGCGATCAAACTGTCCCGGAACAACTCCAGCAATGGAGGGTAGAAGCTTACTTTCTGCCCGCTCAGGTAAAGCCGCAAGCAAAGCTGAAGTATATGGATGGTGCGGATTCGAGAATAGTCCCTTGATATCCTGCTGTTCAACCTGTTGTCCAGCGTATTTCACCACAACCCGTTCAGCCGTCTCCGCCACAACCCCCATGTCGTGAGTAATCAGAACCAGAGCCATGTTTGTTTCGTCCTGGAGCTTTAAAAGCAGATCCAGGATCTGGGCCTGAATCGTTACATCAAGTGCTGTAGTCGGTTCATCGGCAATCAGCAACCGGGGATTGCAGGCAATGGCCATGGCGATCATCACCCGCTGGGACATGCCACCTGAAAGTTGATGCGGAAATGCAGACAATCTCTTAACCGGCTCAGGAATACCAACAAGATTAAGGAGATCAAGGGATCGCTCTCTACGTTCTTTACGATCCATCCGTAAATGGGTCTTCAGCGCTTCCCCAAGTTGAAAGCCAACGGTAAAGCAAGGATTCAAACTGGTCATCGGTTCCTGAAAGATCATTGAGATCTCCTTGCCGATGATGCTCCTCCGCTCTCTATTATCCATTTTCAAGAGATCTTTTCCGTCAAACACCAGGCGATCTGCTGTTACCTTGGCAGTCCACGGCAGAAGCCCCATCAGAGCCAACATGGAAACTGATTTGCCAGAACCGGATTCTCCGACAATCGACACCACTTCACCGGCATTCAAGTCAAGTGAGACCCGATCTACTGCGGTAAAAAGACCTCCGGCAGTCTGGAAAGCAACGGTGAGATTTTTTATTTCAAGCAAGGACATAGTCTGTTATCAGGACCGTTTTAATTTCGGATCCAAGGCATCACGCAGGCCGTCACCCATCAAGTTGATGGCCAGTACCGTAAGCAAAATTGCAAGGCCGGGCAGGGTAACGACCCACCAGGCGCGTAAAATAAATTCCCTGGCCTCTGCCAGCATGGTTCCCCATTCGGGTGTCGGAGGCTGCGCCCCCATACCGAGAAATCCAAGAGCGGCGGCGTCAAGAATGGCTGTTGAGAAACTCAGAGCCGCCTGAACAATAAGCGGAGCCATACAATTGGGCAAAATAGTTACGAACATCAGGCGCAACCTACGGACTCCGATTACCCGCGCTGCGGTGACATAATCCTTATTCATCTCTCCCATGACTGCTGCACGGGTCAAGCGCACGTAATGGGGCTGCTGTACTATGGCAATGGCGATCATCGCATTGGTGAGACTCGGCCCAAGTATGGCAACCAGTACCAGAGCCAGCAGAAGACTCGGAAAAGAAAGAATGATATCCATCAAGCGCATGATAATCGTATCAACACGGCCTCTGAAAAAGCCGGCAGCCAGTCCAAGAATTACTCCAACAATCAAAGCCCCGGAAACGACGATGCAACCGATGAACAATGAGAATCGAGCACCGTGGATTAAACGCGAAAGGATATCACGACCAACCGCATCGGTCCCTAGGGGAAAGGTCAGCGATCCGCCTTCCTGCCAGAACGGGGGTTGTAAAAAGGCATCCCGATACTGCTGGTTGGGAAGATGAGGAGCAATAAAGTCGGCAAATACTGCAATAATGATAATGGTTACAAAAAAGACAAGACCAATCACCGCTCCCCGATTCTCGCTGAAATAAGCCCAAAACTCCTTGAGCAGAGCTATTCTGCCAGTCTGTCTGGTATCAATTTCAAGTTCCGGATCGTATGCTGCTTCCGACATAGTTACTCCGTATGCCTGATTCGAGGGTTGATTAACCCATAGAGCAGATCAACCAGAAGATTAACAACCATAATTATTACCGCAATCATCAGTAACCCGCCCTGGACTGAGGTGTAATCCCGTCTAAAAATGGAATCCACCATCCACTTGCCGATACCAGGCCAGGAAAAGATGGTCTCGGTAAGAATAGCTCCGGCAAACAGAACTCCAACCTGTAAACCGATAACGGTAATAACCGGAATCAATGCATTACGAAGCGCATGCAAACCGATTACCCGAGAAGGGGGCAATCCTTTGGCCCGGGCAGTCCTAATGTAATCTTCGCCAAGCACTTCAAGCATCGCCGAGCGGGTCTGCCGGGCAATCACCGCAAGGGGGATTGTTCCCAGCACAATTGACGGTAAAATCAAATGTTTCAGGGCTGACCCAAAGGCTCCTTCCTGTCCGGAAAGCAGACTGTCGATGAGCATGAAGCCGGTTACCGGCTCAAAAAAGTACATCAGCGAAATTCGGCCGGAAACAGGAGTCCACCCCAAAATCCCGGAAAAGAAAACAATCAACAGCAGGCCCAACCAGAATATCGGCATCGAATATCCGGTTAAGGCTGCAGCCATGACCGTGTGATCAAACGGGGAACCACGTTTCACCGCTGCAAGCATACCCACTGGCAAGCCAATCATTACAGCCAGAATCATTGCAAAGATCGACAGTTCAACGGTTGCTGGAAACAGGGTCATGAATTCTTCAAATACAGGTTGTTTAGTGACTATAGAGGTACCGAAATCGCCATGGAGAAGATCGTTGAGATAGTGACCGTATTGAACGATAATCGGTTTATCAAAACCGAATTCCGCCATCACCCGGGCATGGCGTTCCTCTGTCATCCCCCGTTCACCGGCCATCAGCAGGGCTGGATCACCGGGCAGCAACCTGATAAAGGTGAAGGCAATCAGGGTCACACCTATAAACGTCGGAATGATAACTCCTATTTTTTTCAGAATAAAGGTCAGCATTTACAGGGGGTGTTGAGTTGAGATGACGTTCAAGAAATTTGTTGCTTCGCGGATCGATTGGAACAAAAGGCCGGACATCAGCGCCCGGCCTTTTGTCAATAGCCAGAGACTATTTCAGATCAACACCATAGAAGATATGGCCGCCGAAAGGATCGATTTTGAAATCAACCACTTCCTTACGCAACGGTTTAAAAACAATTGAATGGGCGATCGTTGCCCATGGAGCCTGCTCTTTAAAGACAACCTGAGCCTGTTCGTAAAGCTTGGTTCGCTCTTTGGGATCAGATACAATTTTTGCCTTCTGGATCAAATCTTCAAAAGGTTCGTAACACCAGTTGGCACGGTTTGAACCGCCAACAGCGTCACAGCCGAGAAGTACCGCCAGGAAGTTGTCCGGGTCGCCATTGTCTCCGGTCCAGCCGAGCAGTACGGCACCATCGCGATTTTTATCTTTTGATCGATCAAGATATTCACCCCACTCGTAGGAAACGATTTCAGCCTCAACACCGACCGCAGCAAAATCAGCCTGAATCAGTTCTGCCATACGACGGGCATTCGGGTTATACGGACGCTGTACCGGCATCGCCCAGACTTTCATCTTCAGCCCTGCGGCTCCTTCAGCCTCAAGCATTGCCTTGGATGCTTCTGGATCATAGGGATCATCGACAACCGCGTCATTATAGGACCAGATAGTCGGCGGGATCGGGTTCTTGGCAGCTTTACCGGATCCCTGAAAAACCGCATCAAGGATAGCTTCTTTGTTGATCGCCATATTCAGCGCTTTGCGAACCTTGGGGTTGTCAAACGGTGCAACAGCAGTGTTATAGGCTAGATAGCCAACGTTCAGTCCTTCCTGCTGCATCAGGTTGACATCCGGGTCCTTGGACATCGCTTCCAGATCTGCCGGATTCGGATACGGCATTACATGACACTCACCTGCTTTTAGTTTCTGATAGCGAACTGAGGCATCCGGAGTAATCGCAAATACAAGATCATCGATGGCTGCTTTGCCCGCCCAATATTCGGGATGGGCTTTATAACGAATTACTGCATCCTTCTGGTACGCAACCAGCTGGAACGGTCCGGTACCGACCGGTTTCTGGTCGATGGCTGCCGGGATGCCGGCTGTCATCATCTTATCGGCATACTCTTTAGAGAAAATTGAGGCAAAATCCATTCCCAGGTTGGCAATCATCGGAGCCTCGGGACGATTGAGCACAAATTTGACGGTATACTCATCAACTGCAACCACATCTTTGAGCAGCGATGGCATGGACATGCCTTCGAAATATTCGTATTCAACCCCACTGGTGACGCTGTGGAATGGATGTTCCTTGTCAAGCTGGCGCTTAAAAGAAAAAACCACATCATCAGCATTAAAATCGCGGGTTGGAGTGAATTCCTTGGTGGTATGAAACTTAACGCCTTTTCTCAGGTGAAAGGTGTACTCAAGACCATCGTCTGAAACATCCCACTTCTCGGCAAGTGCCGGACCTATTTCAGTTGTACCACGCTCAAACTCCACGAGTCGGTTG
>JAQYVS010000299.1 GCA_030145365.1 Desulfofustis sp.
ATGGCATCTTCGAGGAATCAGACTTTGATTTTCAGCAGATTGATCAAAAATCTGAAGCCGTTCAGGAACCTACGCCTATTCAACCTGAATTCGGTGCCGACCAGAAACCCGATGAGAGTGAAGAGGAGATCGATGTTGACCATCTCCTGGCTCTGGCAGATCAGAAACGCTTTTTCGGACTGAGCAAAGAACTGTCTCTGCTGTCTGACACTGCCGATTTTGAAGAAAAAGCTGCTCTTGCCGAATTGGCAAAAAGCGCATCGGAGCAGGTTAAGTCCATGTACGCCGAGGCCATGGATCTGGAGCACCAGGGCAAACCAGCGGAAGCCCTGAAAAGTTTCCAACAGATCGATACACTGGTCACTGATTATCCAGGCCTCAACGAAGACATTAATCGTACGACCCAGGCCATAGAACTCTTGGGAGACTGGACAAAACCGGTTCTGGAAAAGGCTCCTCCTGCAGAAAAACCAGCCCAGAAACAGGAAGCACCCAGAAAGAAAGCGGCTCCGATCAAAAAAGAATCACCGGAAAAAGAACGTGAGGACCGGACTTTCTTTGACGATGGTACTCGTCGTTCTTCACGGATCATTCCGTATGCACTCTTAGTTGTCGTTCTTCTCATAGCTGCTGGAGCCGGATTTAATTACTATCTCAGTGCTTCAAAATACCAGGAAGCTCAGCAAATGTATGCCAATTGTCAGGCTTCACTTAAAAAAGATCAGTTCAGCGCGGCCGAGCAACAATGCGAAGCAGCTGTAGGGGTGGCCAAACAGATAATAATTTTTAAAAGCAGCGAACGGGATACACTCATCAGGCAGATCCAGACTACGCTTAAATCAGAGCCGCTCAAACAGGGGCTTGCCGGCAATCTGATTCTTGATGGTCAGTATCATCCAAAACAGGTAGTCAAAACTATTTTGGCGTTTCGTCAGTTCAATAAGAGCGGAGATGAGCTTTTTGCTGCTTCAGATTGGCATAATAGTGTATCAAATTATCAACAAGCTCTGGAAATCGGCAGGAAAGAAAAAGCGATTGATCAACAGCAGATTTTCGAAATATCTGAAAATATTAAGGTTGCCCAATTCAACATTATCTATCAGTCGGGCATCTCTTTTATCGAGCGTAAAAAATGGGTGCTGGCAACCAAAGACCTCTCCGTAGCACTCGACCAGCTGAAAGCCCTCAGTATTCCTGGTAAAGCTGAAAAGATAGATAGTATCACGGCAAGCTTAGCAGGCATTGCCCTGGCAACAGAGAAGGAAAAGGGAGATATTGCTTTTCAAGAAGCACAATGGGAAATCGCCTCAAGTCATTATAAAAAAGCGTTGGAATCGGCAGCCACATCAACGGGTGCAAACAGTGACTCAGTTTATGAACTCAAACAGCTCGTTGTTAAAGCCGATCTCTATGCCACCATTTCCAGCGGCAAAGATGCGTTCAGAAAAGCACAATGGGATAGCGCTATCAGCAGCTACGATCAGGCCATAAAAATCCTCGAGAGCAATCGAGAAATCCTGAAACAGGCCAACACCGACGAAAACAGGAAAAAACTTGCCCGCATCATGCTGCAGGCTTCAGTTATCAGAGATCAGCAGGATGCTGCCAGACATCTAAAAGAAGGGGAATACCAAGCAGCAACCAAGCAACTTGAGGCTATCCGTGACTCCATTGCAACAAGCGATTTCGGCTCTGAGCCGGAATTTGTTGCGGTGATGCAAGAAGCTGAACAGGCCATTGCTCAGGCAGAAACGGATCGGTTGCTGGCCGATAAAATCACGTATCTGGAAGAAAATTTTGAGGAGCTCTTCACAAGGCATTATTCTGGCTCTCCTCCGGAATCACTTACCGAAAGGACTGTAGTCTTTGAAAAAGAGCTCGACGGTAAGCTGCTCTTCAGGCTGCAGTGTGTGGAGGTAGGACGCGGCCGGCCGCTGCAGTTGGTGATGAAATATGCCCACGATTTGAGCAGTGGTGAGTGGAAATTCTACAGCGACAGTAATTAATTATTCTCTCTATGTATCGGTTGCGAGAACCTGCGGTTTTCTGGTCATGCACGATAACTACGTAACCCGGGCAAGCAGGTCCTACAGCAGGAAACGGAACTCTCCTTTGCCAAGCAGATCATGAAGGTGCAGGATTCCAAGCATTTTCTTATCCTCGTCGACCACCGGCAAGACCGTTATTTCATGACTCTGCATAACACTTAACGCATCAACTGCCTGCTTATCGTCTGAGATGGTAACCGGATTCTGGGTCATGAGTTCTTTCGCCCTGGTTGCTTCAAGATCGACACCGGAAGCAACATAACGCCTGACATCCCCGTCGGTGACAATCCCTTCGACACATTCCTGCGCACCAACAACAACGACGACGCCAAGGTTCTTGTCATTGAGTTCCTTCACCGCCTCATTAATTGTGGCCTCAGTGGACACCAGGGGAATCTGAGAACCAGTCAACATGACCTCGTTAACCCGCACTTTCAATCTGTCTCCCAGGCTCCCTGCCGGATGGTTGGAACGAAAATCAGCAGCCTGGAAATTGTTTCGGTTCATCAGCACCACAGCAAGTGCGTCACCCAGGGCAAGAGAGGCTGTAGTACTGGTAGTAGGTGCCAATCCCAGTGAGCAGGCTTCTTTCGGTACGGAAATGTCCAACACCACGTCAGCGGCCATTCCCAGCGTGGAGTCTGACCTGCCGGTCATAGCAATTACTGAGGAACAACGCCTGCGAAGATTCCCCAGTAAACTGTTTAATTCGGTGGTTTCCCCGGAATAGGATATGGCTATAACCACATCGGTTTGCTGAACCATACCAAGATCACCGTGCATCGCCTCAACCGGGTGTAGAAAAAATGACGGCGTGCCGGTACTGTTCAGAGTGGCGGATATTTTCTGACCAATAATCCCGGATTTCCCTATACCGGTGATGATAAGACGACTGGGACAGGCCTGAATCAAATCAACCGCACGGATGAATTCTGCTCCAATACGCTGACGAACAGCGGCAAGACCCTGTTCTTCGATCAATAATACTTCCTGTGCTTCTTCAACGGTCATTTTCATCCCTACTGTTCAGTTTCTCAAGACGTACCTTTCTACCCCAGACTACTGCCAGCCGTATATTTATTATTGCCTCACAACATATTCAAAATCCACAAACCCTGCCACCCTAATCATCCCAGCCATCTGGTCAAGCGGCAGGCAAAGCGCATCTGTAATCAATAATAATAATCTCATTGGGAGCACTCGGAGACAGGATGGTTTTTCTTGACAATCCATTATATCAGGATATTTATATACGGTTTGGCAATTATCTGTATCATGCATATTATAGCTAGCAATACACTCAATAAGCTCAATATTTACTTATAACAAAAAACGTAAACGGAACTATTATGTCAAGTTATCTCTTTACCTCGGAATCAGTCTCAGAAGGACACCCCGATAAAGTCGCCGATCAGATTTCTGACGCCATTTTAGATGCCATTATTACCCAGGACAAACATGCCCGCGTGGCCTGCGAAACAATGGTGACAACCGGTATGATTCTGGTGGCCGGCGAAATCACAACATCTGCCTGGGTGGATATACCCGATGTTGCCCGACAAACCATCAAAGAAATCGGATACAACTCTTCTGATATGGGGTTTGACTGGCAATCATGTGCGGTACTGACTTCCATCGATAAACAATCTTCCGACATTGCCCAGGGTGTGGATGAGGGCAGCGGCGTCGACCTGGAACAAGGAGCCGGCGACCAGGGATTGATGTTCGGTTATGCCTGCAACGATACCGAAGTACTCATGCCAATGCCGATCTATTTTGCTCATCGGTTGACTCGACGTCAGGCAGAAGTTCGAAAATCGGGGAGCCTTGCCTGGTTACGCCCTGATGCCAAAAGTCAGGTCACCATTAGTTATGTTGACAACGTTCCTAAACGTATTGACGCCGTGGTCTTGTCTACCCAGCATAATGAAACCGTTTCCTATGAAGATCTCAAAGAAGGGGTGATGGAAGAAATTATAAAACCAGTACTTCCAAGTGAGATGATTGACAACGACACCAAATTCTATATCAACCCCACCGGCCGTTTTGTTATCGGTGGTCCGGTTGGCGACTGCGGTGTTACCGGCAGGAAAATCATCGTCGACACATATGGGGGAAAAGGCTCCCACGGCGGTGGGGCTTTTTCCGGTAAGGATCCGTCTAAGGTTGATCGTTCATCTTCCTACATGGGACGTTATATTGCCAAAAACCTTGTTGCTGCAGGAATTGCTTCTGAAATCGAAGTACAGATTGCCTATGCCATCGGCATATCCCAACCTGTTTCAATCACGATTAATAGTTTCGGCACCGGCAAGATAGATGATGAAAAGATTAAGCAACTGGTCAGTGAACACTTCGATCTCAGGCCCAAAGCCATAATCCAGCAGCTGGATCTGTTGCGTCCGATTTACCGGGCAACGGCGGCATATGGACATTTCGGCCGCAAAGGTAGCAACTTCACCTGGGAGCGAATCGACAAGGCCGAAGAATTGCGAACCGCAGCAGGATTATAACGTCTTAACAATACGATACCATTACTTTTTAAGGATTTAATCATGTCCACCTCAAACAACGATTATAAAGTAGCCGATATCTCCCTGGCAGACTGGGGGAGAAAAGAAATCGCCATCGCAGAAACCGAAATGCCCGGGCTGATGAGCCTGCGAGAACAGCACAAGGAGTCTCAGCCGCTCAAAGGTGCCCGCATTGCCGGCTGCCTGCATATGACCATACAGACAGCCGTTTTAATGGAAACCCTGGTCGAACTTGGTGCGGATGTCCGCTGGTCTTCCTGCAATATCTTCTCGACCCAGGATCATGCGGCGGCGGCAATGGCTGCTGCCGGTATCCCTACCTTTGCCTGGAAAGGTGAGAGTGAAGAAGAATTCTGGTGGTGCATCGATCAAACCATATTCGGTCCTGATAACTGGCGGCCCAATATGATCCTCGACGACGGCGGCGATCTTACCCTGATCATGCACGAGAAGTATCAGGACGAGATAACAGAGGTCAAAGGGATCAGTGAAGAAACCACCACCGGCGTGCATCGACTCAATGAAATGGCGAAAGACGGGAGCCTGGCCTGCCCCGCATTCAACGTCAATGATTCGGTGACCAAATCAAAATTCGACAATCTTTATGGGTGTCGGGAATCATTAATTGACGGGATCAAACGGGCTACCGATGTGATGGTAGCCGGTAAAATCGGTGTTGTGGCCGGCTACGGCGACGTAGGTAAAGGCTGCGCTCAGGCTCTGGCGGCAATGGGGGCAAACGTTCTGGTCACCGAAATTGATCCAATCTGCGCCCTGCAGGCAGCCATGGAAGGCTACCGTGTGGTGACCATGGAAGAGGCCACCTCTGTCGGTAATATTTTTGTCACCTGTACCGGCAATGTAGATGTCATAACCCGAGCTCATATGGAGCAAATGCCGAACGAGGCTATTGTCTGCAACATCGGTCACTTTGATTCTGAAATTGATATCGCCTCGATCCGCGATCTGGAATGGGACAACATTAAACCTCAGGTTGACCATGTGATCTTTCCCGATGGTAAAAAGATCATCGTGTTGGCGGAGGGACGACTCGTCAACCTCGGCTGCGCCACCGGGCATCCAAGTTTTGTGATGAGCAACTCCTTCACCAACCAGGTACTGGCCCAGATAGAGCTTTGGAATAATTCAGGGAACTATGAAAATAAGGTGTATTTTCTGCCCAAACAGCTGGATGAAATGGTGGCCCGGCTGCATCTGGAGAAAATCGGTGCCAACCTGAGCACGCTGAGCCAAAAGCAGGCTGATTATATCGGAGTGAGCGCGGAAGGTCCTTTTAAGCCTGACTATTACCGTTATTGATCGTTTTCGATAACCGATAACAAGCAACGAAATAAGGGGCGGCCGGTTCTAACCGGGACGCCCCTTATTTGACCCAGAAATAACACGTTTCACCTATCTACTCCCGATTGACAAGGTTCACATCTCCGGTCAAAACAAGGTGAATCATTCCCTCAGTATCTTTCACGCGCAGCATGCCGTCTGTATCCGGCCCCAGATTCTCACCTTCAACCCGTCTGCCGTCCGGGGTCAACCAAACCATGTTGCTGCCCCGAAACAAATCGTAAGCCTGCCAGCGTTTTAAAACTTCAGAAAAACCTTTGGATTCAAAATCTTTAATCGTAGACAGCAGAGAGCTTTTTATTGCCTGAAACAGCTCAGTGACCTCCAGGTTTTCTGCTCCTGCAATCAAGAGAGAGGTGGCGATGTCTTTAATCTCGGCAGAAAAATCTGAGCTTTCCAGATTGCAGTTGATACCGATACCGATGACCGCAAAGGTATTGCCATATCTATCTGCTGTAAATTCCGAGAGAATTCCACCGCATTTTTTTGAACCGATATAAAGATCGTTCGGCCATTTTAAGCCAACCTGGATTTTGTACACGTCGTGTAAACATTCAGCAGCCGCTACACCGGCTGTCATGGTTAATTTGGGAAAATGATGGAGGTCAATATTCGGTCTGACAATATAGGAGCAATACAGATTCTTGCCGGAAGGAGAATACCATCTTCGGCCTAGCCGGCCCCGACCGGCTGTCTGGCAAGCTGCCAGAACACCGATACCATGAGCGGCTCCCTGTTCGCCAAGTTCTCTGGCCACACGGTTGGTCGAATCCGTGATATCGAGAAAAACATCCTGAAAATCGCTGCTGTGCATATAAGAAAAGCGCAGAGTTCAGATGAACTTTGCGCTTTTAACAAGATCAGATCACTGAAGAGTAATCAGTCTTATTTTTCCTCATTCTGGATACGAGTAGGATCGGCGTACATGGTCGTGGAACCTGAGGACCAGAACATCAATCTGCCTTCACGAACAAGCAGGTTTGCAACGTTCTTGATTTTTCTTGGTTTAGAGTCAGGATCACACTTGTAAAAATCCTTTATGTACAGCTGAGGTTTCGGTGATTTTGCAGCTTTCTCACAA
>JAQYVS010000311.1 GCA_030145365.1 Desulfofustis sp.
CGGCAAGGTTCCGGGCCACAATGATGCGGGCATTTAAGGGTAGATTGTCCTGGTGTCGGAGCAGGAGCTCTTCAGTCCTGGACAGCAGCAGGGCACCGGTGTGGTAGAGTCCTGAGACCACAAAGTGAAAATAGATGATATGGGCCAAGGCCAGTAGCTCTCCGGTTTCATCACCCAGGATAATGAACCTGAGGCGGGCTGCCTCCAGCATGGGCAGGGGTTTTTTCGGGTGATAATCCGAATAGACTATACTACAGAACAGGGTGAGCCAGCCGTACTTGAGCAACCGTTTTTCAGGAATAGCGGTGAGCAGGGTGAGCAGGGTGACGGTACGGTTTCTGGCCAGCAGCTCCAGGCCTTCACGCTGAAGTAGCTTTTCCATTAAGGAATAATTTCCTTCAGCAGCGTAGCAGGAAAGGGCTTTTTCGACGGCACCTTGTTGCAGATAGTATTCAGCTGCCGCTTGATTTACCCTGTTGATTTCTTCGGTGGGCAATGTCTTCCTTGCCCTGTGCTGGAGAAATTCCTGGAAGAGATGATGGAAGCGAAAGACCGTTTGCTCATCGTCCAGGGGGTAGACAAAAAAATTATCCTGCATCATGTCGGTGAGCCTGGCACCGATATCGTCTCTGCCGACAATCTTTTGGGCAAGATCAACCGGGATTTCTTCCAGGAAACAGATCTGCAGCAGGGGGAACTGTGATTTTTTCGGGATATGGATAAAAATTTCATCGCGAAAGTAATCCAGTAACTGTGGAGCTGAGAGCTGTTCCGGCAGCCTCGACCTCTTGATTTTTTTTCCTGCAACCGGATGAATAGCAAGTAAAATGCCCATGATCCAGCCGCCGGTGGAACGGCGTAGGACATCCGCCTCCTTGCGGCTGATGTTGATTTTCAGCACCCGGCTGACAAGGTGCTCTACTTCTTCAAGGGAGAGGCGGAGATCATCATTATTCAGGTAATAGGTTTCACTGCTGTAATGAATCGTTTTTGAGGCCAGCGTCAGGGGTCTGCGGCTTGTCAGCAGGAAGTGGAGCCGAGGTGGAGCCGTGTCAATGAGATGGTCCAGCAGGGCAATAGACAGGGTGGCGTTTTCAATGAGATGCATATCATCGAAAACCAGGTAGAAATCACCGGCCAGAAATCTGTCCAGATCAGAGAGCAGAATGTTGATGCATCGCTTGAGATCCAGCGGTCCGATTTCACCCTGGCTCATGATCCGAGTCAGCTGAGGTGATTCAAAACCAGGAAGCCTGCGACAGAAGTTTGTCATCAGTGCCGAGAGCAGCAGGACCGGGTCCGTATCTTCCGGGCCGACCTGGTACCAGGCAAAGCGGAGATCAAAATGATCCCGAAACTGGGCTGCCAGCACGGATTTTCCTTGGCCGGCCTGGGCTTCGATGACAATAACTTTTTTGGTCAGCCCGTTTTTGCCGAGCTTGTCAGTGATGAGTGACGAACGGAATAGATTGCCGCCGGTATCCAGTCGGGGCGGATAAAATTTATTGGATGCGATCTCTTGCTGAAAATTTATCAGTGGTTGCATGCGGGTAGTCCTGCATTATTTAGACGAAAAAACGTAATTATCTAATTATAGCAGGATGTTTTATGCACTGTCAAAGAAAAACCCGGAGGCAGAAAGCCTCCGGGGTCGGGGGGGCTCAGGTTTATTCAGCCAGGATGGCGATGAAGCCTGCTTCTTCGGTTGTATGTTTTATTTCGGAATCTTTAGACTGTTCTTCCTTAACCTTAGGGCTCGCTCAAAAAAATTTCACATTTTTGCATCCCGGCTTCAGTCCGTATCTGGTTGATTCTCAATCACGAAATCCTCGACGTAGCCCTTCATGCTCTATAATGTAGAAGGGCTAAATTTCACTGCATCGGCCGATGCGCTTCCGTCACCTTCCGAGACAATTATCACATTAGCTGTTCCACTGAATATATAAGTGCCCAGAACATTCCACTTTCCGCCGTCCATCTGCTGGTTTACTTTGATGATATCAATTAATGTGTCTCCGTCATATATCTCCACAGGAACGTCTGTGAGTCGGTTCGAGTATTGCGTCCACCACAGAGAAATCTGGTATTCCCCGTTAACCGAGGCCTCAAAGGTATAGGTATCTCCAGCATTCATGCTGTAAAGGGAGTCACTGCCATAAGGATTTTCGCCGCCGGAGGTCTTCCAGGTTCCTTCAGATGCGGTGCCCGCATCACCATTGTCTATGATAACTTCATTTTGCTGGGGGCACGAGTCAGGATCATTGGGATCAAAGCCATTGTCGACTTCATATCCATCTGTGAAACCATCGTCATCAGTGTCTGGATCATTCGGGTCGGTTCCGTATATATATATTTCATCATCATTTGAGAGTCCATCGTTATCAGAATCTTCAACGGTGGGGGTAACAGGGACCGAATAAACTATTTCCACCGAATAATCACTTTCAATGCCGTCGGTATCATAGGCGGTTGAGGCAAAATAGTAGGTTGTTCCCTCTGCAAGACCATCTACTGAAGCCTGAACCCTGCCACCGATAATCGGGGGAAGATCCACGTCGCTTACGTAAATGTAACTGCCGCTTGTTACGCCATAGTGAATTTTGTAACCGTTAAGATTTGTCTCTGTGTTTGGTAGCCAGGAAAATGCGACCTCCGCGGCAAGCAAAGCCTGGACGGAAAAAAGTACCGTGGCAATTACGGCGAGCAGAGTAAGGGAGATTTTTTGGTGGTTGTGAAAACTCATTGTTTGGGCTCCTTCGATAGCCTCGCCACCCTGTTTCTGTTGTCAGAAATTTAGGCCGTAGGCTTTGCGTCACGCCCTTTCAGGACGTTATGCCTTTATCGGGATAAATAGTTTGTGTATTAAAGCATTGCGGCACCTCATGGTTACTTGAAGTTTTACAGGCAATACTTTTGAAGCATCAATGGGGGATTAGCAAATAGGATGCCAGTCTTGAGTGATGGGGAATATTTATGACGTGCCGAGGAGGGGAAGGGGGGAATAGCCTAGGGAGTGTTTTTACCTGGAAGAGGTCTTGGGAAGTTTCAAAGGTGGTCCGGGGCGCACAGGAAGTTTGCCCCGGAAATGGTGAGTTACCTGATTTCGGGAACGCCCAGTTTTTTGAGGATTAATCCTAGGGGGCAGAACTTGGTGAACCCGAATTGAAACAGGTTGGCCCCGACAAAAAGAGTGAAGAATAAAAAGTATTTATGGACAAAGAACGGGTTGTGGACGGGGTCTGCGCCCAGGGCCACACTGACAATGATGAACAGTCCTGCGATGGTATGAATCCAATCATTAACGACCATGATACTTCTCCTTTTCGATGATGTTATAACGTTTTGTATTTGTTTTGTTTGG
This sequence comes from Desulfofustis sp., assembly GCA_030145365.1. Classification (GTDB taxonomy): domain Bacteria; phylum Desulfobacterota; class Desulfobulbia; order Desulfobulbales; family Desulfocapsaceae; genus JABDQA01. Next base: position 3,362 of record JAQYVS010000311.1, read on the forward strand.
TTGTTCAGTAACTGTATCGTGGCGACACACAGATTAGTGTTGTCCCGAAATCTAGCCCAAGCTAGCTGGATCCGCCAGCCAGTGGCCAGTTGTCGTTAACTTGTAGCAGAACTTCTGCTGAGCATAGCCGTCATTGTCCGAGGCGGAGTTGTAGACAAACAGCGACAGGGGGAGTTTCTGGTTCATGAATCTGTTTTGTTTGATTTTTTAGAAACTATATCGTAACCCAATATACATATTGGTGTTGTCCTGGAACCTGCCCCAGAAGGTATAGTTATTTTCTCCCCAGAACAGGTTGAAGCCGCCGTCCAACAGCCAGTTATCGTTTAACTTGTAGCTGAACTTCGGTCGTACGTAGCCGTCGTGGTCCGTGGGAGAGTAGTAGGAAAAAAGCGACAGGGTCAGGTTCTGGTCCATGAGCAGCTGGGTGAAACGGGCGGTCAGCAGATGCCGGTATTTATCTCTTGCATGCATGCCGGACGGAACCGACTGCTCATAGTTGTCAAAATGGTTGATCTTTTCCAGGTA
>JAQYVS010000349.1 GCA_030145365.1 Desulfofustis sp.
TTTGGTCTTTCAGAAGCCCGTACTCATATCTTTCAACTCCAGAAGCGTTAGAAATACCGAAGCGATTTAATGTTAGCTTGCGTTTTCGCCCGGTGTTACCCCTGGCAGTGAGACAGCCTGGATTTTTCAATCCAGAGAATCTCAAGCGTGTCAGGTACATCCTGATTGACTGGCCAAGGCGTGCGGAGATGCTCGGCCTTCCGCATGCATGGCCCTCACCTGACCCTATCGTCCAGGACCTGCAGACGTTCAAAATTGCCGACGAGCAACCCTACATCTACCGGTTGACCTATCTTGGTGTAGAGGCACAGAGAAGAGGCTCAGGCGTTTCTTTTGCAGCGGAAGTATCCCGGCTTATATTTGGTGGAACCCGAGACTGGCATCTCGGCGATCATCTGAAGAACGCCGCAAGCCGGGCCGGTCTGGATCTGGATGATATGGAGTGTGCAATCGAAAATTCCATATCACATCATGAAGAGGTCGAGGGGAATCAGGCCGATCTGGAAAAGTCTGGTCACTGGGGCGTACCGACCTTTGTTTTCAACGATGAGCCGTATTTCGGACAGGACAGAATCAAAACCCTATGCTGGCGACTGGAGAAAGAAAGCCTTTTACGGAAAGATTGATAGTTCAACCGACGTGACGCGTACGGGTATTTAGATAATAGGTTTCAGGGCATTCGCAATAGAGAAGTCGAAACTGGTGATCAATGTCCGTTTTCCACCCGATTGTTGCCGTTGAACTAGAATAGATTTAAAAGACAGGAATTCATGCAAAGCTGACCGTCGAATTGTCAGCCAACAGGAGAGCCAGTAATGAGCAAAATTCTCGGACCAGCAAAACAGTTTTTTGAAGCGTGTGAAACCGGGCAAGGATGGAATATTTGCAAAGCATTCTGTAAATCTGACGCGACATTTTCCTCACAAACAAATGCCTTATCTGAGATATCCACTCTAGAAGGTTACTGCGAGTGGATGAAGAACCTTTTTATGCCGATTCCAGATGGGTACTATGAGTTGAAGTTTTTCGCAGCCGATGAAACAGACAAATCCGTGGCAGCATTCGCTGTCTTTCATGGCACGCAAACAGGGCCAGGCGGGCCAGTACCACCAACGGAGAATAAGATTGCCGCAGACTATGTTTACCATATGGTTTTTGACGGCGAGAGCATAAAGCACGTGACAAAAATATGGAATGACTCTGTCAGCATGCAGCAATTAGGTTGGGATTGAAACGGGTCACACGAACCGCTGCTTCTGGCCGAGGGTGTGTGATAACTCGATATTCGCTTAAAGTTACACGATCAATCGGCATGAGATACGCTGTCTTGGGATTTGATCGAAGTTCGTTGTAGTCAGAACGGTTGGGAGATTATTTCGGCGTTCAGAAGGCACTGAGACCCCTCTGATGGGGTTATCACGATAAGTTGTTTTCCGACGACCCCTATCCCATTGATTAGCAACTGTAAATTTGACTGGAATTGAGTTACATGCGACAAACCATTGCGACAGTAGCCTTTGTTGTTAGAGATTATGACGATGCCATCAACTTTTTCGTGGAGACACTTGGATTCGACTTAATTGAGGATACTTGTCTGGAGCAAGAGCAGGTTGGAAAGCGTTGGGTCGTTGTTAAGCCTAAGGGTCCGGTGGGATGTTCGTTGTTATTGGCCAAGGCCGTTGATGAAGCACAACTATCCGCTGTCGGCAACCAATCTGGCGGCAGAGTGTTCCTGTTTTTGCAAACCGATGACTTTTGTCGTGACTACGATGCGATGAAGGCCAAGGGTGTGATTTTTACCAACCTCCCTCGGCAAGAGGTGTATGGAACCGTAGCGGTATTCCTGGATTTGTATGGTAACAAATGGGATCTGATCCAACCTTCAACAGACTGAGAATTCCTCGTGGACTGTACGTCGTCAAATCATATGGCACCGCTTGAGCTATTTTCTAAGAAATTACTTTTCGGACTCTATCAATACTCGTGACTATAACGACCCCAATCCGTAACGCCCAGCCAACCCTGTCAGAACCAATCCCCGTCGGTTCTTCGTTTCTATCATTCGATTCCACTCCCTTGGAAAACTCCACTGAGAGCTTCATGGCTGGTATCAGGACCGAA
>JAQYVS010000351.1 GCA_030145365.1 Desulfofustis sp.
TGCAACTGAATCGTACCCTTGAATCAGCGGATAAAGAAATTCATGGATAGAAATAGGGCGCCCGCCTTCAAAACGCTTTTTAAAATCATCGCGCTCAAGCATTCTGGCTACAGTCAGCTCCGATGCCAGCCTGATCATATCAAACGAATCGATCTTACCGAGCCACTCGCTGTTAAAAGCAATTTTAGTTTTTATCGGATCAAGAATTTTGAAAACCTGTTCTTTATAGGTTTCTGCGTTTGTAGCAATATCTTCTTTGGTCAGAGGTTTTCTGGTTTCCGACTTACCGGTGGGGTCTCCAATAAATCCGGTAAAATCCCCAATCAGAAAGTAAACTTCATGACCAAAATCTTGAAAATGTTTCATCTTCTGGATCAATACTGTATGGCCAACGTGCAGATCTGGTGCGGTTGGATCAAATCCGGTCTTGACCTTTAAAGGCTTACCTGTTTTGACACTTCGCTCCAGTTTTGCTTTTAATTCGTCACGGGATATACAATCGACAACTCCGCGTTCGAGCAATTCCAGCTGTTCTTCTACTGCAAACATAATAAGTTACGGTTGTCTTAAGAGATTATATTTATTTTTCTTATTTGGCATACTCAATAGCGCGGGTTTCGCGAATAACAGTCACCCGTATCTGGCCGGGATAGGTAAGTTTTTCTTCGATCGCCTTGGCAATGTCCTGACTCAACAAAACAGCGTCACTGTCTCTGACGGATTCAGAATTTGCCATAATCCGTAATTCGCGTCCGGCCTGAATCGCATACGATTTATCCACGCCGTCAAATGATTCGGCAATCGCCTCCAGATCCTCAAGACGCTTGACATAACTCTGCAGCATCTCTTTTCTGGCCCCGGGCCGAGCACCGGAAAGGGCATCGGCTGACTGCACCAGAACATCAAGAACACTCTGGAACGGCACATCCTCGTGATGGGCACCGATGGAATAGGATATCTCTTCCTGTTCGCCATATTTTTTAGCCAGATCCCTACCGATTATTGCGTGCGAACCTTCAACCTCGTGATCAACCGCCTTGCCAATATCGTGCAGGAGTCCAGCTCGTTTGGCCAAAGTGACATCAAGGCCAAGTTCAGCCGCCATGATTCCGCACAAAAACGCTACCTCCAGTGAATGCTGCAGGACATTCTGTCCATAACTGGTTCGGTATTTCAAGCGGCCCAAGATTTTAATCAATTCCACGTGTACACCATGGGCACCGACATCAAAAGTCGCCTGTTCCCCGGCTTCCCGCATTTCAATTTCCAGATCCTTGGTGACCTTTTCAACAACTTCCTCAATTCGGCCGGGATGGATTCGGCCGTCCTGGATCAACTGAAGCAATGCCAACCTGGCAACTTCTCTTCGGACCGGATTAAACCCAGATAAAATAACAGCTTCCGGCGTATCGTCTATAATTATATCAATTCCTGTTGCAGCTTCAATCGCTCGTATATTTCTCCCTTCCCGGCCAATAATCCGGCCTTTCATCTCATCGGAAGGAAGCGGCACCATGGAAACGGTTTTTTCCGCAACATAGTCGCCTGCATATCGAGAAATTGCCAGAGCTATGATATTTTTTGCCTTGCGGTCCGCCTCCATCTTCATTTCATTTTCAATCTTGGCAAGTCGTTTGGCAGCGTCCATCCGAGCCTGGCTTTCAAGGGATGCCATCAGGAGTTTTTTAGCTTCGTCTTCGCTGATACCGGAAATCCTTGACAATTCATACCGCTGTTTGCCGATAAGATTATCTACTTCTTTATGCCGGTCATCAATCTCGTTTTCCCGTTTGCTGAGCTTCGCCTCAATAGTTTGTAGGTCAGTGCGCTTACGATCACAGGTCTCCCACTCTTTTTTCAGATGATCACGGCTTTTTTTAAGTTGCTGACGTTCATCTTTGAGTTCACGGCGATCTGCTTTCAATTCCTCTTCAGCTGCCTGTTTGACCTGATAGGCATCTTCCTTGCTCTGAAGTTGAGCCTCCTTCTTTAATTGCTCAGCCTCAACAATGGCGGTTTCAATAAGCTGTTTTGCTTGGTCTTTTATGTTTTGCCTGTGTCCTTCGACAAACCGTTTGCGCAGAAAAAAACCGAATGTTACTCCGACCAGGAGGCCCACAAACACGAATATTGAGGGATGATTGAATAAATCCATGAGAATCCTCTTTTATCGAGTGATTACAGCTTGGAAACCCCGTCAGACACGGGTATAGGAAGGGATAGGCCGTCGGCAGGAAACGGATTTGCAGCACAGAATTCGTACGGCAAAAATCTGAATTGTCTATAAATACCGGAAATTGCTCTGCACCTCTTTGTATGTAATCCTTAAAAAAGGACACATACGGGCAGGGCAACACCTCACAGTATGTAAAACCAGTCAATGAACCCGGATACAAAATTTTCAATCAGGCTACTAATCCGGACTGTTTCGTACCCGCTTCCACCTCTTCTGATGAACAACTCAACAGGTTCCTCAATATACATGTACAAAACCGAAGGCGTTTCTGTAATCAGTCGTTATTACGCCTTAAAGACAGCCGAAATCTTCATATTTAACACTGGCCATCTATATAGTAAAACGGTGACCGACCCTTCCGCCGATCACCGTAGCAAAAAATATTTCCCCACCCTGCCGTGTCTGCATGGAACGTTAAACCTATCGAAATAGGTGGGATCCGCATATCAGCTTCTGGAAAGTCAGTTGACCTGCCATCCAAAGACAGTGGTGGATCCCTAGCAATGAGAGTTGGCTCAACAACACTACAAATCACCAACAGCGCAGGGAAAATCCCTTCTCTGCCATTTCGAATGTGGCATTTTAGCGAAATGGCTTACTTTTATTATCTCCTCGTTATCACAACAAAAATAATAGAATAATATAGTGCTTTTCTCATATTCTATCAGATTCCACTTAAAACAAAAGATAAAACTTGGTCAATTTATTTTTCCACCGAAAATACGACATCCAGTTTATCGTTAATCTCTTCCAGTTTGGCCTCGGTATGATCCTTATATTGCCTATGCTCTTTTCTTAAATTTATATAAGAAGAAGCGAGATTCAAACAAGCCATAACGGCCACTTTGCTCACAGCAATCGTTCCCCTGGCCTTCTCACTGCCGTCGATGGATTCGAGCTGCTCCCTGACCAAAGAAAGAATGGTGTTCATCTCCTCTTCGGAAGCAGCGGTATAAAAGGCATAATCCTGCCCCAAGAGGTTGAATTTGACCAATCGTTCCGATTCGGACATGGCTCTATTGTTTACCTTTTAACCTGCATTTTTCTCGAGAGAAACACGATATCGTGAAGAGAGATCAGCCAGAAAACAGCTTTTTCTGGACCCCGCCGCCCCGCTCTTCCTCACTCATTGCTTCTGGCTCAGGTAAATCATCCTCCTCGGGGTCTTCCTCCTCAGAATCATCATGAGAATCGCCTTCCCCGGATTCTTCATCAACTTCAGACTCCCATTGCTCAATCTGGCCGATCAGGCTATTAACACGATCACGAATACTCCCACGCTCAGAGTCCAGTGAGTTGAGCTCTTTTTTGAGCTTATCATTCTCGGTCTTCTGCTTCTGCAGATTTTGCTCAACCTGCTGTTTTTCAGCTTTAAGAGCCGTATACCCCTTGAGCAGCCGTTCAATATACTTTTCAAGACGAATCAGTTCACTTTCGCTTCCCATATTATTTCCTCAAATGTTCTCAGTTAACATCGATTTAAATATACCACTGTACTTGAACACCGCAACCCCAATCCGTTCAGGCAATTAAAACCAGGTATCCTGCTTTCAGCGGACATACTCCCAACTCTGTGGTGCGCTATTTTTATACGGCATGTATCCATGAAATATTCGCGGATTCTCGTCAAACACCAGCGGTATAAAGTATTTATCTCCTTCCCACATCGGCAGAGTCAATAGCTGATCAACCGGGGACCAGAGCAATTGCCCTTCTTCATTTTGTTTTTTCGGCTCCCCGCTGAATGCATCAATACGATAAATGAAGCCAAACCAATCCTCACCGTCCGGGCCAAACCCTGTCCAGTTAATCGTTCCTCTCAAAAGAACTTCATCACAGGTGATCCCGGCTTCTTCGTAGATTTCTCGACACATACAGGCATAAATACTTTCGCCAGGTTCCATCTTACCCCCCAGGCCATTGTATTTGCCAAAATGGGGGTCATCTCTTCGACTATTACGATAAACGAGCAGCGTGTTCTTTTTATCCGGAGACATAATATAGCCAAGTGTTGCCAAAATCGGTGTATACACCACTCTCACCTTGTCATTGTTTTAAATTGCATTACAATTAGTTACATCGGTTGCCAATGATTTAAAAAGAGTTGCCGAAGATGATTACAATCAACCAGAAATTGATCAAACCGTTCAAATTTCATAGACTGGAGCAGGTCTTTTTTAGCGCAGCAGATTCTTAAATAACAGCCCGACATATCTTCAAAATCTAGTCATGACTCCAGTCAATGTTACATTTTCACTCATTTCCCTTACCGGACGTATCAACCTTCTCATTTTCAGCTTAATATTGTTGTACGCCCCCCAGGTTTTGGCCCAAGCAGACCCTCGTAACTTCCCGGAATATAAATCTATTTCACCAAATGTCGCTTTCTGGGAAAAAGTATACTCGACCTACTCGGTAAATACTTCAATTATCCATGATCAGCATAATCTTGGAAGAATTTACACTACCGTATCCCTGGTAGGCAGCCATATTCCCGGAGCGCGGCAGATAAACAGCAAGAGAATAAAACGAGTCAAGCAGAATATTCAAAGCCTGCTTGTGAAGTTGTCCAAGAGCCAGCACCCAACCACTAACGAAGAAAAAAAACTTGCCGCCCTGTTCACCAACCCCAGTGCTGCAGCTTATAAACGTGCCGCTACAAATATCCGAGCCCAGACAGGTATCAAAGAACGGTTTCGTGAAGGGGTTGTTCGATCCGGTGCCTATATGAATGAGATAAAGCGCATTTTCAGGTCATTCGGACTTCCAGAAGACCTGGCCTACCTTCCCCATGTGGAATCATCCTTTAATCCAAAGGCATTCAGTAAATTCGGGGCAGCAGGAATGTGGCAATTCACGCACACTACCGGAAAAGAATTCCTGACCATCAATTACATTATCGACGAACGGAGGGATCCGCTCATTTCAGCCCGGGCAGCTGCTCAATTTCTTAAACGTAATTACCAGCAACTGGGTACCTGGCCGTTGGCCTTGACGGCTTATAATTATGGACCTTCCGGAATGAAACGGGCACTGAAGCAGGAAGGCAGCTATGAAAAAATTTTTAGAAACTATCAGAAAGGGCATTTCAAATTTGCCTCCCGCAATTTTTATTCCGAGTTTCTCGCCGCAGTAAGTGCAGCCAAGAAGCTTGAGCGCTCGGGACTCACACAGGATAAGCCGCTCAAAGCAGTCTCGGCAAAATTACCGGCCTACGCCAAAACAAACCAACTCTGCACGTACCTCGGCATCAGTATAGGAACATTGCGCAACTATAACCCGGCTCTGCGTGATCCGGTTTTTAAAGGAACCAAGTATATCCCTAAAAACTATATGCTGAAGCTGCCGTTTCGGTTCAACAACAGCTCACTGCTCGCGGCTGCGCCATCTTCTATTTTCAGCCCAGAGCAAAAGCGCTCAAAATTTTATCAGGTACGCTCAGGAGATTCGGCAGGTACCATAGCCCAAGCTCACAAAGTTTCTCTTAAATCCCTGATTCAAGCAAATAATCTCAATTCACAGGCGGTTATTCGGGTAGGTCAGAACCTGAGGATTCCGACTTCCGCATCCATCACCAATGATATCCAAATGGCAGATAGAAGTACCTCCCAACCCGTTTTAAAAGACCAGAAAAAACATTCTGTTTCAGGAAAAAAATCTGCGTTTGAGCCTGATTTGGCTGTTGCCGGAAATCTGAAAGTCTCTGATAAAAATAGAACCAACAACCTGCTCACCGGAACAATTGTAGTACAGCCCGATGAATCAATTCGTCTTCTCGCTGACTGGCTGAAGGTTACGCCAAGTTCTATTCGTCTCAGCAATAGTCTGTCTCTGAGCACCAATATCTATCCGGGACAAAATATCGTGCTTGATTTTTTAAATACTGGAATTGAAGCCTTTGAGGAAAACAGATTCGATTTCCACCAGGAATTACAAGAGGATTTTTTTAATTCCTATGCTGTGGTTGGTGTCACCAACTATCGGGTAAAAGAGGGCGATACCCTGTGGGAGATCTGTCGTAAAAAATTTGATATACCGCTCTGGTTGCTAAAGAAATATAATGACAATCTAAATTACAGTCACCTGGTGTTGGCAAGTACACTCCAAGTTCCGGTACTACAGGAAATCTAGAAAAATAATGGGGTTTTTCGTTAGTATTTTCAAGAGATAAAGGAAAACTATGGATATCAGCAAAACAATCAACGAATTGAAATCCCGAGCGGATTTCAGTAATAACGTCGGAATGATCCTGGCTCACAACGGTACAGTCAGAGGGTGGTCCAGGGGTGATGGTTCGGCTGTGGGTAGTATCAGAGTGGATGTCGATTTTGAACTGATTGCGGCAATACGCCAAGAATTCCTACAATATCCCGGAATTTATGATATTATTGTTGAAGCCGAAAGCGGTTTGCTCAAACCCGGTGATGATTTGCTCTTCATCGTTGTGGCCGGAGATATCAGAGAACACGTTAAACCTGTGCTTTCAGATATTCTGGATCGGATAAAAAGTGAGGCTGTAAGAAAAGAGGAATACGGCCTTAGCCGTGACTGATTGGTATTCCAAAATCTCACGCCGCCATTGAACATAAAAAATAATACCAGAGCCACCATGATCACTACTGCTAAATCGCCGTTGAAAGAAACCACCCTGCTGTCCTGGGCCGACAACGAATTAACGGAGAGTTCACGGCCCCTGATCTGGCTGCATAAGCTGGTACGTATCGCACTGATCGTACTTAGCGAAATAAAGAACAATTTCCTCTCAATGAGAGCGGGTTATCTCACCTATGCACTGCTGCTCTCGATGGTGCCGATGCTGGCCATGAGCACTGCCTTGGTTAAAGGACTTGGAGGAGGTGATCAGCTCAGGGAAATAGTCTATACCTATATCGATTCACTCGACCGGGCAAATACCGACAATACTTCCAGCCAGGAGATTGCTGCAGACGACAAATCACTGACCGATGAGCAGCAGGAAGGTTCGGTAGATCTGACATCGCACCTGCGTTCGGCAGCCGATAAGATCTTCAATTATGTCGACAAAACCAATTTTGCCACTCTCGGAACCTTCGGCATGGTGGGTATCTTTCTGTCGGTAATCCTGGTACTGGGCCAGATAGAAAAGGCCATGAACGCGATATGGAAGGTGACGAACGGGCGCTCTTTTTTAAGAAAACTCACCGACTATATAACCATGATGGTGCTGATGCCGATATCGCTCAATGTCGCTCTTGCAGCAGGCACGTTACTGGAAAGCGAAGCACTCACCACGCACGTGGACCGGTTTCTGCCGATGGAATGGATTCAAACCTTGCTGCTACAAGGCGTTCCGGTACTTTTCCTGTCGGTGACCATTTATATCATATACATTTTCTTTCCCAATACCAAAACCAGCGGCATCCCCACGATGATCGGTGCCTTTGTGGCTGGCTGTCTCTGGTTCATCACCCAGAATCTCTATATCTCCATGCAGATTGGTGTCGCAAAATACAATGCGATCTACGGTTCGTTTGCCACCATTCCACTGTTTTTGGCATGGGTATGGCTGGGCTGGCTCTTTATTCTGATCGGTGCTCAGCTGGCCTATGCGATACAACATGAAGCCGGCTACCGCTTTATCGAGAAGAAAGTGCAGCCCGCGACACAGCTCAGCGCCGCGCTTGATGTCTGTACAGCCATCAATAACGGTTTCGTCGACCAGAGAGGGACCGAGATCGACGATATCTGCAAAGCCTTTCCCCAATACAATCGCGAGCTCATCGAAAAAACGGTTGCTGCACTCATCGGTGAAGGCGTGCTCCACCACGCTAAAGAAACTGGCAAACTCATGGTCTCGAGACCACCTGAAGCGATAACCAATCAGCTCATCGTCGAGACTGTTCTGGGTACACATCCACCCTCCTCCGATGGCGGACGTGTCGCATTACAGGCAATTACAGCGGCTGTCTCTTCATTTCCGGAAGACCAGATGGCGGGGGAAACAAATGCTGATGTCAATTCCTGCGACAAGGATGAAACCAGCGAGATAGAACCACAAGAAAAAGAGATAAAGGAAGAAACAGGCACATTACAATAACAACTACTTTCTCGTGGTTATCGACTCTCTATTGTATTGGGGAAGAAACCTAAGGGTAGATTGCCCCAGGTTACTGCATTCGGGGAGTTCAACAAGGAAGGTCGTACCAACCTCCCTTTGTGATTCAACTCTGATTGCACCGTGATGGGCCTTTAAAATCTCCTTACAGAATATCAAGCCAAGCCCGCTACCCGTTTCTCCCCGAGTTCCCCTGCTGCTCGTCTTTACATCTGAGCGAAACAGTTTTTCGGCATATTCCTGACTCATCCCCTTCCCGGTGTCCCTGACAGCAACGGTCATTGGCCTTTGCTGGTCGGGGGACAATAATTCGACCGTTCCGCCTCGCAGGCTGAACTTTATCGCATTTGACATTAAATTGTTCAGAACAACAAAATATAGATATCGATCACCGTATAACTCTGTACCATACGGAATTGAGTTAACCAGCGTAACTCCCTTGTCAAAGCCAAGGTGAACGAAATTCTGCACCACTTCGTTTCCCATTTCATGGACGTTGAAGAAAGACTTTTCGAGTTTCATGTCCCCTGCTTCAAGTCGGTCCAGGGACAGCAGGTTATCAATCATTTGCAGCATTCGATGGCCGTTTGTAACAATATTTTCCAAGAACTGTCGATGGATCTCATGGGTGAATTGCTCACGCTCCAGAATCCGTTTAAGCATCTGGGTAATCGAATAAAACGGAGATTTGAGATCATGGGCAACCAGCGCCACAAACCTGCTGCGAATACCAATGGCCAACTCAGCCTGTTTGCGTGCCTCCTGGAGAAAATGCTCAAGGCTCTTCTGTTCGGTAATATCAATGGCAATTTCAAGTTTTACAGATTTGCCATTCGACCATTTGATAGCCTGGTCTTTGGCCCGGTACCACTTTTTGTTAAACGGATTCTGATATTCCCACTGATATGGCTCCACCGGCTGATCTGAATCGGAAAGAAGCCGGTGACTGGTGCAGAACATACACGGCTTGTCGTCCGATGAGTGAACGAGTTGATGACATTTTTTACCAACCGGATCAAATCCAAACAAATTTTGGAGATAGTCATTGGCAAAGAGAATTTCGTGGGTTTCAAGATCCACCGCGTATATAATACCGTCAACACTCTCAATAATCCCCGACAACAATTCGTTGGATTGCTTGAGCCTGGCTTCCGCATCAAGTCGTTCTGCAACCTCCCTGCTGAGTTGGCGATTACGTTCATCAAGCTCAGCGGTACGCTCCTTTACTTTGTTTTCAAGATCTACCAGATGATCGATCTGTTCGATGTATCGATATTCTCTCTCTCGTCTTGCGGTAATTCTGGTTTTCGCCAAAAAAAAGCAGATAATCGCAAAAAGAACCATGAAAACAACTGCCAGCAGCTGTAACGGTATAGCTTCAATTTTGTTTAGAGAGAGAATGGCAACGAGCAGAATGACACCAACAAAGGCCCAGAGAAAAAGTAGAATTGTCTGGCCGACAATACTTGATCGAAACCTTTTAATCAGTGAGCTTATAGTTTCTCTGCCCTTCATAAGACCTCGGTTACAATATGTTGAGCTTATAGAAAATTTTCACATACCCGCTGATAAAAGTCCATCAAACGGGTGGATTAGAAAGTATAGCGGTTGGAAGGATCAGTCGATACTAGTAATTACGAAATTAGGGTACCGCAATAGATGCTCTTAAGGGAAACTATCGGATAGTTCAGCTATGAAAATGTTGGCTGACATTCTGCCATTGAGCACCGATTTTTTCACCATTCTCTACTATTTTCGAGAGCATTTCTCTTTGCTCCGAAGATAAATCCGGGTGATCTGATTCAAGCAGCAGTTCTGCGTAATTGATCACAGCGTTAAGGCCATTGGTCGTTTCATTTACCGTTTTTGATAACAGCACGGTATCGGGCGGATTGTCCTGAGATTGAGAGTCTCGTGCACTCATGCCATCTTCCAGCATTTCGTTGACCGAGTCGACAAGCGTAACGATCTCTGAGCCAGCTTCAGGTGGGCACGTAAACGATTGTTGCGCAACCGCCTCAGATGAGGCCTGGTTTGCCAGATCCAGGAGCGGCTTGACCGCTTTCCGGTACAAGATTATCAGTAAAAAACCCGCACAACTGATAAGCATCCCCATGATGCCGATGATACTGAGCTGGAAGTTGATAACTGAATGCCTGATCTGTCCGGTGATGATGCGATCGACCTTGATTAAATTTTCACCGATACGGCGCATCTCCTGCTGAATTAAAAGCCCTGCCTTCTGCTTCTTCTCCGCTGCATCAAGTTTTCGCAAGCCAATAACCAGCCCGCTGAGATTTATCGTTTCAGCCATCGTCAATTTATATTGAACAGGAATTACCTCGTTGTCATAGAGTAGCGTCACATTGTTGTTGAGTTGCTCAATATCAGGGATAATTGATTTTATCTGAAGATAATCACCGCCAATGAGCGCCTCCGTGATCTGCTCCCGAATAGTCCCGTAACTGAACAAGATTCTCTCGCTGAGACTGGTGATCTCACTATACCGATTGGAAAGCCGATACTGCCTGACTCCCATGGCCATTACAAGAACAAGGGAAATCCCAACAATGATAAAACTGAGATACACCAGGGATCGGATAGATTTGAACATGGCAGTTTTCAGGATGGCTAATTCTCAGGTACGGGTTAGGCTTGCAAGACGTTGACTTCACAGGCTTCCGGAGTTTCGTCTTCCATCTGAAATTCATATTTCTTTTTCAAAGAACACGAATAGATGATGTCAAATTCTTCCCCGTCAATCGTTTCAACCTGCATCAGAATATCCGCCAGAACCGACAGGAACAGACGTTCATGGCTCAAAATTGAAACGGCTTCGCTATAGCATCCGTCAAGCAGGTTTCTGATATCCTCATCCACCTGATTTTCAGTTTCTGAGCTCATGGCCAACCGCCTGTTTGTAGGTCCGAGGAAATCACCGTCATCGACAATGTAGACTTGCGGACCCAGGTGTTCACTCATTCCCCACTTACACACCATGTTAGTTGCAAGATCAGTAGCCTGCTGGATATCGGACTGACTGCCGGTTGTCTGTACACCGAATACCAGTTCCTCTGCAGCCCGGCCCCCCATCAATGTGGTAATTCTGTTTTTCAAATACTGTTTGGAATAGGCCTGCCGCTCATTTATCGGTAGCTGCTGGGTCTGACCAAGCGCACGCCCACGGGGAATAATGGTGATCTTATGAACCGGATCTGAGTCTGGTAATAATTTTGCAATAATCGCATGTCCCGCTTCATGAAACGCCAGGACTCGTTTATCACGCTCAGTGATGACCATTCCTTTACGCTCAACACCGAGTAGAATCCTATCATGGGCCTGATCGAAATCCTCCTGATCAATAGCGTTTTTCCCCTGCCTTGCCGCCAGAAGAGCTGCTTCATTGACCAGACTGGCAAGTTCAGCCCCGGTAAAGCCGGAGGTCATCACGGCGATATCATCAAGATCAACACCGGGACTTATTTTAACCTTGCTGCTGTGGACAGACAGTATTTTTTTTCTGCCTTTCACATCGGGAGGCACGATGGTGATCTGTCGGTCAAACCTTCCGGAGCGTTTCAGTGCCGGATCAAGAATATCAGGCCTGTTCGTTGCAGCCATCACAACGATATTATCGGAGGGACTGAAGCCGTCCATTTCGACCAGCAGCGCGTTCAAGGTCTGCCCCCGTTCATCATTGCCATCGCTTGAAGATGTTTTTCTACTTGCTCCGACCGCGTCAATCTCATCAATAAAAACAATGCAGGGCGCCTGTTTCTTCGCTTCACCGAACAGGTCCCGGACCCGGGATGCTCCCACACCGACGAACATTTCAACAAAATCAGAGCCGCTAAAGCTATAAAATGGTACAGCCGCTTCACCGGCGACAGCCCTGGCCAGCAAGGTTTTTCCGGTGCCGGGAGGTCCCTGTAATAAAACCCCCTTTGGGGTGGTCGCTCCAATTTCGTTGTATCGTTCAGGGTTTTTCAGAAATCCGACAATTTCCAGCAATTCTTCTTTGGCCTCGGGTATACCCGCGACATCATCAAAGGTAATCTGCTGCAATTCAGCACCGGGAGTAATCAGTCTTTCGTTGGCAAATACAGAGGCAGGCGTCTGCTCATCTTTCACCCGTAATGAAAGCCAGGAGACGAGCAGCAGTGATACCGAAAAAACCAGGCCAATTCCGAAAAACAAGATTTCAGTATAATCTTTTCGGTATGAGACCCGGATGGAACCGGCATGCCAGTTTGATACAAGATAAGCCGGTTCCTGGACCACAGTCATATATTGATCACCGTCGCTCATGGTCACCTGAACAACATCATCTTTGACAGTCAGTTCGCTTACCAGGGTGTTTTCGATATCGTTGAGCAGGTCGGAATAGTCTTTTTGCGGGAGCCGCGTCTCAAGATGGTAGATAAGGCCGGAGATAAAGAAAATGAAAGAGATAATAAAATAGATCAGCAGATTTCTAACCAGTATTGCCATGCTTTCAGTACACCCGATATTAAACTCGTGACCGGTTCAAATATACAATTAAAATTATTTTTCAAACTGTGATTAGAGAGTTATACAACTATTTCAGTAAATTTTAAAGTTATCCGTATATCCGGTGCTGAGTGGATTTATGAGATAAAAAAAGCCATGGAACGTTTGGTTCCATGGCTTTAATAATAAGAATATATGAAGAAATAGTCTACATACCGGTTACTGCCTTAAACCAGTCTCCGACAAACGCCAGGGGACCACCGCTGGCAGTCATTCCGCCGACGATACAGGCAAGACTCCACAAGCCGACCAGTGCGCCAAATGCTGCAATCGTGATTACCCCGACTTTGGATACTTCAGTAGCTACATTTTGAGTTGTTACTGATTCTATTCTTGTCTTTTGCTTGGTCGTTGTTCTATCGCTCATCTCACACCTCTTTTATCAGGAACCAATAACTGCTCTAAACCAATTGGCAACAAGTGCACCCGGGCCGCCACTGGCAACCATTCCACTTACCAATGCTATTGTCGCCCATACCCCGATAGCCAGTGAACAGGCTCCCACCACTGCAATACCAACCTTGTAAACCTGCTCATCTACTCTTCCAACTACAGTTGTCTGGGTTCTGGTCTTTTTTAATGTGGCAGCTTTCATCTGGTAACCTCTTTAGTGTTTTTGTTATTACCTCTTCATAACCTTTTGTGTACTACAATGCATCACCTGTGCCACAATGCAGTATAAATCGCACATTTTCACAACATAAATTTTAACGTATTGATATTAAATGATATTAAATGATGAGAAAACCAGATTAATTGAAATTTTCAGAAGAAACCGCCTAAGAGCGACCCAATAAAAACTGTTGCGTTGACTGTTGCGCAACAGTAAATCGCGACACTTTTGCAACAGTAAGCGCAACACCTGAGACGGTCTGAGTAGATTCTCAAAGCTTATTGCTCAATCGGGAGTAATCTGGAAACGACGCATTCTGCGGTATAAGGTTGATCGATCAATGGAGAGCAGTTTGGCTGCTTTTGATTTATTACCGTCAGCACGTTCCAGGGCGTTGACTAAGGCTTGTTTAGCGTCGGGTTCTTCAACCTTCATAACATCTTCAGGCTGCTTACCCGGCTCTCTTATGTCATCGCTGGGGGATGATAATCCTTTATAAGCCAGATCATCAGGCAGGTGTTCCACTAATAAATTCTGACCATCGCAGAGCACACAGCCTCTTTCCATCACATGTCGCAACTCTCTGACATTACCCGGCCAGGAATAGTTCAGCAGGACTTCCATGGCGCGATCCGATACACTATGAATCCGCCGCCCGTGTTTTTCGCAGAAAAAGATAAGAAAATGGTTAATCAAAAGAGGTATACACTGGGGGCGATCCCGTAACGGTGGCAAATAGACTTCAACAACTTTCAGTCGATAATACAGATCCTCACGGAACAATCCCTGACGCACCTTTTCTTTTAAATCCACATTGGTTGCAGCAATTACCCGAACATCAACTTTTACCGGATTGTCGCTGCCAACGGGAGTAAAGGTCATTTCCTGCAAAAATCGCAGGAGCCGCAGCTGCATTCTAGGTGTAATATCACCAATCTCATCAAGAAAGAGAGTGCTTTTATCCGCCTGCAGGAGCCTGCCGGGACGATCACGATCAGCGCCGGTAAATGCACCTTTGCGATGACCAAACAATTCGCTCTCCAGCAGATCTTCTGCCAAGGCCGCACAATCCACCTTTATCAGGGCCATCGAGCTGCGGAAACTCTCGCTGTGAAGTGCCTCGGCAGCAAGCTCCTTTCCTGTACCAGATTCTCCGGTAATCAATACGGATGTGTCAACCTGGCCAACGTTTTCAATCATCCGGAAAACTCCCTGCATCACCTCACTGGCACCAATAAAACCATGGAACTGATCACGGTTGTCAAGCAGATCCTTGTCCTGGTTTACGGTGATATCCCGGGCCACAAGAACTGCGCCTTTAACGGCCTCATCACCGGTTTCCAGAGGAGCCCCGTTTAAAAGAAGCATCTTTACCGTACCATCGGGCTTAACACATTCCACCAGATGTTCACGAATAACCTGACCGGTTTCGATGACTTGTCGAGCGTCTTTAAGACACGCGGCTCCCATTTCACCGGGAATTTTTTCTACCTTATCGGTAACCTCAACCCGAAACTCATCCAGCCAGCGCTGGGCCGATTGATTTAATCGTAGAATATTCAGATCGTTATCAACAGCAATTATAGCATCTTTGACTGAGCTGAAGATAGCCTCGAGGTAATATTGGTATGTTTCATTTTTCCTGATCAGTTCCTGTTTTTCCAGCTCAAGTTCGCGATATTTCAGGGCCTGATGAACAAGCTTAAGCAGCTTTTCCTTGTTAACCGGCTTGGAAATATAATCAAAGGCCCCGTATCGGACGGCTTCAGAGGCTGAATCGAGATTTGGGAATCCGGTGATCATGACAACCGGACAATTGATTCCGGTTTCTCTTATGTGACGCAGCAAATCGGTGCCTTTATCGCCTTCCAGAACGATATCACTGATGATCAGATCAAACGTCAATGTTTGTATGAGTTCAAGAGCCTGCTTCAGGGTTGCTGCAGTATGAATGTTTTTATAACCTTCACGGTGTAAAAACATCTCAAAAGTCAGCCGCAGGCTTTCTTCATCATCAACAATCAGGATATTTCTGTCATACATAACCATCACCCTTCCTGACTATTTGCGGCCGGTATATCAAAAACAATATCGGTATATTTATGGAGAACCGAATCGACGCTGAGAGTCCCCCCGTGATTCTGAATTATACCGAAACTGATACTCATCCCGAGACCGGTTCCCTGCCCTTTGGGTTTACTGGTAAAAAAAGGTTCAAACAGTTTATCGAGAATTCCCTGAGGTATACCGGTACCAAGGTCCCTGATTGTGGTTCGAACCTTTTTACTGCTTTCCTCTGTTATCGTATCACAGCTGATAATAATTTTTTTATCCGGTGATAATTCTTTATAGCGCTCATTCAACGCGTATCTGCTGTTGTTAATTGCGTTAAAAACCACCTGCTGTAGTTGCATGAAATTACCGACGACCAGACAGGAGTCTGGAGCGAAATTCATTTCTAATGATATGCCTTCTTTCTTCAGTTGATGATCCACAAGTGAATAACATTCCGTCACCACTTCTCGAACATCCACAAGACTCAGTTC
Source organism: Desulfofustis sp. (assembly GCA_030145365.1). Classification (GTDB taxonomy): domain Bacteria; phylum Desulfobacterota; class Desulfobulbia; order Desulfobulbales; family Desulfocapsaceae; genus JABDQA01. The sequence continues at coordinate 16,041 of JAQYVS010000351.1, forward strand.
ATTTTCGTTCTCTCGGGCAAAAGAAAGGAGACTGTCGATAATCGTTGCCACCCGCTCACCTTCGTTTACGATTCTTTGAAGCAGTTCGGCATGCAGCGTCTCTTTGTCAACATCATCGAGTATCAGTTGAGCAAAATTAATAATTCCGTTAATCGGATTATTGACTTCATGGGCAACACCAGCTGCAAGTTCTCCAATCGCCGCAAGTTGAGCAGTTCGTATCGATTCTACCTTAAGTGATTCTTCCCGGGTAAGCCGCCGCGCCTGCAGCATAATTGAACGAACATTTTCTTTTGCATCGATCAGGGGGGTAATGGTCAAATGATATTCTCCACCCAGCCCTGGCAGCCGGGTATCTTCACTTTTCCCCCGGCAGGTAAGTAAAAATTCTTCAAGCGGACATTTGATATGGGGCCAACGCCCGCCATGTATTATTTGACAGACACCGCGGCCGATAATGTCATCACGTGTTTTTTCTGCAGCCTGCAGGGTGGCACGATTAACATCGATGATAACACCCTGCGGTGTGGTGATAAGTACCGGATCCTGAATAGAGTGAAACAATTCAATTCCGGCAACTGCATGAACCGAATGATCGCTGCCCTGGATGTCATTATTCGTCATATCAGCTGCAGTCCTTCCATGTAATCCTTTTACCGACAAAGTAGCACAACAGTATCCTATTCTAAACCTCATCCATGGGTCAATGTCCAGAAATATCCACATGCTTGATGACACACCCGTTGTATCTCCAGAAAAAATTGGCGCCAGTCCATATTGCACAGTTTTTTATTTAAGCTTATAGTGAAATATAAAGAGAACGATAACCACCCTAATAACAAGTGGGACGTCTAGATACGATCTATGGAAGCAAACAGAAGACAGCGTATAAAAGGCCCGGACATTGGTTATGTCACTATTGACGCGGGCTGTATGGTAAGTTCCTGCAACACCCAGGCAGCAATGATATTGGGTACCGACCGGGATAATCTACTCGACACTAATATTCTCGAGATCCTTGCCAAAGATCAACGATTTGAACCGCTTTATAAACGGCTGTCCGATCCTGTCGCGACTCAAAAAAACGAACAATTCAATCTTACCGATTTCCATCAAGGAAGCAAAGACGCTCTGACAGTACGTGTTGTCAGTTTTCTCGGCCCCGAGAAGGAGTATCAGGGAGCCTATATCGGTCTTATTGACAGTTCAGAAGCCGTCACCGCTCGATCCCTTGCCC
>JAQYVS010000390.1 GCA_030145365.1 Desulfofustis sp.
TCCGTCACGGACCTGCAGATAGAGATTGATCGGTAGCGTGGCCTCGGAACCAACCAGAAACAGGGTGGTATTGAAATTTTCAAACGACATCAGAAAAGCAATGGCCATGGCACCCAGAATCGCCGGTTTTAAAAAACGAAGCGTAATGTACATAATAACCTGGAAGCGGTTGGCGCCTAAATTGAGTGCTGCCTCTTCAAGGGTGTAATCAAATTTTTTCAATTGAGCTGAGACAATCAGTGTCACTAGGGTCGTGATAAACGAGAATTGACCTAACACCACCAGCCAGAATCCAGGTCGCAGCAAGCCGATATCAAGCCCGAAACGCTCTTCTACAAGCAGGCCAAGCGTGTTGCTGAACAATAAAATGGATATGCCGAGGATGACTCCTGGAATCACCAGCGGCGCGAGCATAAGGAAGTAGAGCAATTGTTTAAAGCGAAACTCTTCCTGTTCGAAGAGAAAGGCCCCGCAGGTGCCGACAACGGTGGAAAAAATAGCTACGAAAAAGGCAGTTTTAAAACTTACCCAAATGGATGCCAGGTTGGTTTGATCGTGGAAGATGCCGACTCTGTCAGCCTCGTTTGCAATAAACCAGTCAAGAGTAAATCCTTTCCATGGCAGAGCTGGGAACATGGAATCGTTGAAAGCGAGCACGCAGGTAATAAACAGCGGGGCAAATAAAAAGATAAAGAAAAGGCAGATATATATCTTGAAGCCGACGTTGTACCCTCTGCTGGTTGGTAGACTGCGGATCATTGCACGACTTTGCTGAGTTTTTGGTTAGTGAGTTTCAACCCGACATAGATGATCAAGGAAGAAATAAGAAGCAGCAGAAATCCGAAAGCTGATCCCTGGTTCCAGTTAAAGCTTGCGATAAACTGATTGTATATCTGCTCGGTAAACCAGAGAGCATTTTTCCCGCCCATGAGATTGGGTGTTAAATAGTTGCCCAGGCTCAACATAAAAACCACAATACTGCCAGAAGCTATACCGGGCATGGCATGGGGAATGATGATTTTACGGACAATGGTGAACATGTTGGCGCCCAAATCAAAGGCAGCTTCTATAAGACTGTCGTCGAGGCTGTCCAACACGGATAAGAGTGGAACAACCATGAACAGCATGGAGGTATAGACCAGCCCCATGGTCATGGTGACATCGTTATAGAGCATTTCCACCGGCTGTTGCAGGATTCCCCAGCGAACAAGGTAGTGATTGATGACTCCACTTTCTCTGAGCAGTATCATCCAGCCGTAAATCCTTACAAGTTCACTCACCCAGAAAGGCATGAGTAAAAGAAGGCTTAAAAATCCTTTGAATTTCGGTGATACGACTTTGGTAATGTAAAAAGCAACCGGCAGTGCAATGCACAAGGTCAGAAAGGTAACCATAATCGCATAAACAGCGGTGCGGGCAAAGGTGAGCCAGTACACAGGCTCCTGGAAGAACTCCAGATAATTGGAAAATGACCAGGCCATGTCTCCAAGCTCGTTTTCTGCTCGAAACGACATTCGCAGCAGATCTATATGGGGCAGAACGATCAGCAGAAATAGCCAGAGCAGTATCGGGGAGATAAAAATAAATAAGGGCAGCCTGGATTTTATCTTGTCCAAAGAATTCATTGCACAGGGAAACAGTTTCCGGCACGTATATCCCAGCCGATCTCAATCGTGTCTCCGACAGAGATATACTCAAACTGCCGGTTTTGAGGAAGACTGATGAGAAGCTCTTTCTCTATGCTTGGACCCTTCACCAGCAGTTGGCTGTTGGCTCCGTCAAAAAGAATAGAGCTGACGATGACCTGTAAGCGATTTAACGTGTTTAGCTGCTCACCCGGTTCGATAATAATGGACTCCGGTCTGACAAATAATTCGATCTGAGCACCCTGTTCCAAAGGTTTTTTACTTTGAGCCAGGAGTTTCTCGCCAGTATTCGTCTGCAGCTGTGCTGTTTCGCCATCATATTCTATTGCTTTTCCCGTCCAGCGGTTGTTGTTGCCGACAAATTTGGCCACAAAAGGAGTCGCTGGCTTGGAATAGAGATTTTGAGGGCTATCAATCTGCTCGAACCTGCCTTCATTCATCACTGCCACATGATCGGACATCACCAGCGCTTCAGATTGATCATGGGTTATATAGACAAATGTTGTGCCGACCTCTACCTGCAGCTTTTTAAGCTCAATCTTCATCTGTTCCCGGAGTTTAAGATCGAGTGCCCCAAGCGGTTCGTCGAGTAGAAGAACTGTAGGATCAAGGACCAGACTGCGGGCGATGGCCACTCGCTGCTTCTGGCCACCTGACAATTGATTGATTTTTTTTAATCCAAAATCCGGCAGATTTACGCGTTCTAAGATATTGGCAACCTTCTTGTTGATCTCCGCTTTAGATTCATTTCTTCGAGCCAGGCCAAAAGCGATATTTTCAGCCACATTCATCATTGGAAATAATGCCAGATGTTGAAAAATGAGGTTGACCGGTCGCCTGTTGGGAGAGATATCGGCCATATTCTGAGAGCGAATAAAGATGGCGCCTTGACTTGGCTCTTCAAAGCCTGCGATCATCCTGAGCAGTGTGGTCTTACCGCATCCGGACGGCCCGAGTATGGAGAAAAATTTGCCTCTCTCCACCTCGAATGAGATATTGTCGACTGCAGTAAATGATTCGAACCGTTTACTTACATGTTCAACAGATAGATCGATTTCCATAAAACCCGAAGATTTCTCCTCTGATTAGTACCGACCGACTGGTCCAGAGTCGGCCGGCACGAGTAAGGGGCTCTGTTGGACTTATGGGAGTCTTGAAAAATTCGAAGTTTTTCAGGCTCCTCTCTGTCACTATTGTGCAGCTTTAACTTTGTCCAATATTTTGCCTTCAATTTCTTCGAGTTTTGCCGGAACCGGCGGATACCACTTGATATTATCCACATCTGCCTGGCTGAAACTTCGTTTGAAATTGGCTTTTACTTCATCGTCGTAAAATTCGATTGCTCCGGCGGAGGCGGTTCCGTATTTTTCAGCATTGGTAAAAACAGCTGCATTTTCCGGCTTCATCATAAAATTGATCCACTTGTAGGCGCCTTCAACATTTTTTGCCTTGGCAGGAATGGTAAAGGTGTCAATCCATCCGAGAGCACCACTCTTGGGAGCGACAAAGTCTATATCAGAGTTTTCGGCATTGAGCTTCCAGCCACCGTTGTCCCAGGCCATGGCGACATTGACCTCACCTGAGCGCATGGATTGAAGGAGTGCATCCCCGTTAGACCAATAGGTTTTTACCAGGCCTTTACTGGCGATTAATTTTTGGCCAATTTCTTCCATCAGCTCTTTATACTTCTCTGCATCACCATAGAGGGCAAACGGATCTTTTCCATCGGCAAAAGCCATGGCGATAAGGGTAGGTCGCTTTAAACGATAGCTGACTCTTCCGTTGTACTTGGGGTCCAAAAGCGCGGAATAATCGCTGACATCAGGTGCCGCCTTTTTGTTGACGACAAGACCGGAGGTACCATAGACATGAGGCACACCATAACTCTTGCCGTCAACCATGGTGTTCTTTTTGACGGCATCAAGCATCGAGGTGACGATCAATTTGGCATCGAGCTTTGAGTAATCGATCGGCTGGTAGATATTGAATTTTTCCTGTACTGATGAGATACGGTCCTGGCTCGGTTGGGCCAGGTCAAATCCTGCACCGCGGGTCGCCCGCAGCTTGGCGATCATTTCCTCATTGTTGGA
>JAQYVS010000436.1 GCA_030145365.1 Desulfofustis sp.
CTTTTAAAATCATAGTCATTGATATTGTCCTCGGTTTTTTTGTGTCTCTCAAGCCAGGTATCGATATACGCCATCCGTTCCTCTGAAGCTGGATGGGTGGTCAGATAAGTCGGAATCTGGTTTGAATCGAACCAGCGTTTGCTTCGCATTTTTTTCAGTGTAGATATCAGTCCTTTACCGTTATATCCAGCTTTTCTCAGAACGTTGAGTCCGATCTGATCCGCTTGTCTTTCGTCTTCACGGCCGTATGCAAGTGCATAGGATTGGCCGGCCGCCACAGAACCAAGGGTGACTGCATTGGCAGATGCCGAGGCTCCGGCGGTTCCAAGAAGCACGCCGGCAAGAACCCCGGCAAGTGTGGCGTAGTTTACTTTTTCAGCCCTTTCTATTTTCTGAGAAATATGACGACACATCACATGTGAAATTTCATGGGCCAGTATACATGCCAGCTCTTCCTCATTATCCATTGCTTCCAGCAATCCGCTGTATATAAAAATGTGACCTGCGGGGGTGGCAAAAGCATTGTAGGTGTCTTCCTTTATCACATAAAAATGGTAGGAAAAAGGCTGGGGAGGAAGCGTTGAGACGATTTTTTGGCCGACGTCGTTGATGTAATTGGTGATAAGCGGGTCTGTGATAACTTCGTAGTGCGATAAAATGAGTTTTATAAACTCCTTTGCCAGTTCCTCTTCCTGTTGTATGGTAATCCCTGCAACACCTTTAGGGTAGATGATGCCACACGTAATAATGAGACCAGTACAAAGCAAAATACATTGTTTAACAATTTTCATGAAAACCTCGACAAACGAGGGTTGCCGGTTTTTGGTATGAATGCAAATCAAAGAGAAAGTTGCCGATCCCATATTCGTTGGCTTTCTCCGCTGTTTCATGCATAAAACCTTTCAGCACTTGCAACGTAACCGGCTCGTTTACACGGACATGGATATATGTCTTGCTGTCCGAAACAGAGATGTCGTAATCCATAACCAACATACACGAACTGTAATTTTAATGCCCTGATATTTACATAATGGTAACAGGCATCGCGGGCATCTTGTGTGTTGATTTCTAATGGAAATTGCAAGAATTTAGATATACCTTAAATGAACGATAGAAGGAATCCACACATTTGTTGAAACCCAATTTCAGTCTATTTCCACCATCCCTTTTTTATATGCGTTTCCTTTTCAATTTCTGCAATTTGTTTTATCTCATAAGCTGAGTTACGTAAAACTCCGTAAATAACACAACCATCGTCTTCCCGATCTGCATCGCCTTTTTCAGCTATGCTGATCATGTCTTTTGCCAGTTCCAACAATAATAGGCCGGAACGAATAGTGTAGCCTTAACGAGCTTACACCTCTGTCGTGATTGGGCCATAGGGTACTTCGGGATCGATGTGCAGCACCATAGAGCCGCCGGAGAATGCGCGAACGTTGCCGTCGGTTGCTGAAACCACAACCGCTGTCGAAGAGGTACGCTTTGTGACGGCGGCGGCAGCGAGATGTCGGGCTCCAAGGCCGCCCGGCAGTACTACCTCGATTTCGGGGGATGCCAAAAAAGTCCCTGCTGTTTGGATGAGGCCGTCACCGCGGATGATAAAGGCCCCGTCGAGCTTAGCCAACTCGACGATAGCGTCTTTGATATCGGGATTTGTAAGTCTCCGACTGGCTTCGTTGTGCCCCTGGAAGGGATTGGGGATAAGCTGTTTGGTATTCTCAAGGACCCTGACGGAATCGCCAATCATAAATATGGCCCCAAGGCGGGTTCCACGGCGGGCCGCCCGGCCGATTTTACAGGCAATTGCAATGGCAATCTCCAGGACTTTGGGCTGGATAGAGTCCGTGAGTTTGAGAAATTCGGAGATCGAGAGGTGTTCGACGGAGTGCTTCACGTCTGTCAGGACGACAAGGTTTCCCTCCTCTTGATAAACGTCTTGCCCTAATGAACAGACGATGAGGTCCCCCACCGAAACCGTTGAGGATTCAAGCGCTACGGAAACAACGTGGCGAACTTGACTATACTTGTCGGTAGCACGAAGGGGCAGAAGTATTGCTTCCAAGCCTGCTTGTGTCAAGACATCGTATGTGTCTCTTTTCGTTGTGGCGGCAATAACTCGAATCTGGCCTAACATACCGTGTAATAGGTGTGCAAACGCGCCGGTTTCAGTGGCGCAGATTATGGCATCAGCCTGAGCCGCATTGGCCACGTTGGTAATCATCCGGGCCAGATCCTCGTCAGAACGAGCGGTCTTTTTGGGGTTGTTAAATCCACTCATTTTCTGTCGCCCCTTTGTTTATTATTAGACAACATAAAATATCAGAATCAATTAAAATTCTCAACATTAAAAAACCCTATCCCGAACCACGAAAAAGGGATAACTTCAGACATTTTTAGCACTGTTCAAATTTTATCTATTCCGCCACTGCTTTTAATTCACTCATTCTTGGCTCATACAACTTATTTTATGGATTGCATTTGGGGATACCTTGCAAGAAACCAAGATATCAACAAAGTAAGGTTTCGGATTGATGATTTCATATCGAAATCGTAACATGTGGACACCGAAAATTGAAAGGCAGAGCCCACCAAAGACCCTGCCTTTTCCTGTTCGGTTGAGCCATTTTCATGGAGTCGTCCAAACCTGTTATATTTATCAGTTTGATGATTGATATTTGAATGAGAGGTTTACCTTGGCCCGGTAGGCAGTGACCTTCCCGTTTTCAATTTTCATGTCCATTTGAGTAATTTCCGCGATTCTCAAATCCTTTAAGCTTTCGGC
>JAQYVS010000438.1 GCA_030145365.1 Desulfofustis sp.
AAACGCAGGAAAAATTTTAGCCAGAATATATGCTGAAGGGTTTAAAGTCGTAGGATTGAAAAAGTTATTTCTTGGAAAAAAAGAAGCGAAAGGCTTCTATTATGTCCATCGTGAGCGCCCGTTTTTTGGTGAATTAACCGATTTCATGAGCAGCGGACCATGTCTGGTCATGGTTCTTGAAGCTGAAGGTGCAATTAAAAAATGGCGGGATCTTATGGGGGCTACAGATCCGGCAGAAGCTAAGGAAGGAACATTGAGAAAAGAATTTGGCACTTTTGTCGGAGAAAATGCAACCCACGGATCCGATGCTCCGGAGACCGCAGCTTTTGAAATGTCTTATTTCTTCTCAGGATTGGAATTGCTGTAATCCTGTCAGTCCATTCGTTTACTCAGACAATGCTCCTGAACTGCAATGCCACAGTGCTTCGGGTGGGAGCATTTTTTAGAGCTTCTCTTCGCACACTACGTTAAAAGAGAAAACCAGATCTTAGTGGTAATCAGCTGACTTTCTTAGAGATCACTTCACAACTGAGCTGACCATGATGAAGTTTTATGTCGACTTCATCCCGCTCCACTACTTGGCTTATGCTGGTGATAATTTTCCCAGATGTTCGGGAATCGACAGCTTTTTTTGAAACAATTGAGTAGCCGCGGGCCAGCGTGGCAAGCGGACTTAAAGAGTCTAGTACTGCAGTGGTCTTGGAAAATGCTGATTGTTTGGTTTCCAGGCGATGGTGCATGAGTTGACTCAATTTATCTTGGATATGCTTAAGCTGTTTCTGCTGAAGTTCAATTCGGTGTTCAGGCGAAAGTCTCAGTAAGCGAGATCCAGCTTCTGAAAATAGCCCATGTTTTCTCTCCAGAGATATTGCCAAACCGTTATTTAAGCGTGATAAAAGAGAATCAACCGTGAGCGTGTGCCTGTTGAATGCATGGTCAAAGGTTGAAAAAACACGGTTGGCATGATCTAACCGGTTTGCATAATGATCAAAGTAATAGGCCAAACATCGTTTGATCCGGATGAGGAGGGTATTTATTTTTTCAGCGTTTAGCTGCCGATCAGGGACCAGAATTTCGGCCGCTGCTGTTGGTGTTGCTGCTCTGATATCACTACAGAAATCGGCAATGGTGAAATCAGTTTCATGACCAACTCCGGTTACAATTGGAATTGATGCGGCATAGATGGAACGAGCAAGCGCTTCCTCGTTAAAGGCCCAGAGATCTTCGATGGAACCGCCTCCCCTACATAAAACGATGACATCCGGTTCAAGAGAATGGGCTGTATCGATTGCCCGGCTGATCTCCACGCTGGAGCCTTCTCCCTGTACCCGCACTGGAAGAATCTGAATGAGGATATCGGCTCTTTTCTTTCTACAGATACTTAAAAAATCATGAATAGCCGCACCGGTTGGCGAAGTGATGAGAACGATCTTATCGACAGATTGAGGCAGTGACTTTTTAATCGTTGTATCGAATAATCCCTCGGTTCTTAATCTTTGTTTAAGGTGTTCAAAACGGATCTGAAGATGCCCGGTTCCGTCAAAATCTATGGTGTCGATAATAAGCTGATAGTGACCTCGCGGTTCGTATACACCTATTCTGCCGTCACATATCACCAGTTGGCCGTCTTTTAAGTCCTGGGATAACCACCGTTTCTGGTTTTTGAACAGGACCGCGCTGAGCTGGGATTTTTCATCCTTGAGATTAAAATAGGTGTGGCCCGAGATGGGTTGCTTTACATTTGAGATTTCTCCTCGTATCCTCACAAAATTAAATCGGTTTTCAATAATCTTTCTGATGTTAAGATTAATTTCGCTTACGCTCTGTATTGTCTGGCTAGATTTCTCATTATATGGGTGCACGGCGTTCGCTTGATTTGAAAATGGTTTACGGATGGACTGCTTTTGTACTATATATGACTCGCTGCATTCTAATACAATAAAAAAGAACGAAGATCATTCAGGAGAAATGTAATGGCTAAAGAAGATGTGTTCGAAAAAGAATATGAGGACGAACGAGAAAAAAACAGTCTTGAGGGACTGTTGGAACAGATGAATCTGCCGCCTGTTGCGATAAAATTCGTAAAAGAACACAAACGATTGGTTCAGGTGGGATTAGCGGTGATTATCATTGTCGTTGTCTCCTGGGCGCTTTATGGGTCATATCGCGAAAACCGGATTCAAGAAAGTGCCGCAGCACTTTCCTCCGCTCTGGATGCCGAAGGGCAAGCGATGTTTGACAAGCTTGTTGAGGTTGAAAAAAGTTACTCCGGTACTTCTTCAGCGCTATGGGCTCAAATCAATATCGGCCAGCAGCTGGTGAAAGACGGTAAGCTTGAAGAAGCAAAACAAAAATTTACAGAAGTACGTAATGATCTAGGCAAATCTTCTCCGCTTCGTCCATTGTTAGGGTTAAGCATCGCTCAGACGGAGGAAGCACTGTCACAATTTTCTGAGAGTTCAGTCGAATATAAGGCGCTTATCGATGTTGAAGGGTATCAGGATCTTGGCTATATGGGGTTGGCACGGGTTGAAGAGCTGCAGGGAAACCGCGATAAAGCCCTTGAAGTGTATGAGCAGTACCTCTCTACCTTGGATGCAGCAGCAACCCTGCAGAAAGTGATTGTAGATGAGAAAATTGCCCGGATCAAGGCTGCCCAGTGATCGTTGAGAAAAATATAGAAGATACCAGACGGATCGTTACTGAATGGCATAGGAAAGGGTTCTCAATCGGGCTTGTCCCAACAATGGGGTACTTTCATGACGGTCATCTGGAGTTGATGAAACGAGCCGCCGATACGGCGGACAAAGTGGTAGTATCATTATTTGTAAATCCGACTCAGTTTGGACCGTCTGAAGACCTTGCTGTCTATCCAAAAGATTTTGACGGAGACTGTGCAAAGGCTCGAGAAGTTGGAGCTGATCTGCTGTTTTGTCCTGAACCGGATATGATATATGCTCCGAAACATTGCACCGAGGTGACTGTTGGTGATTTAACCGAAGGGTTGTGTGGAGCCGACAGACCAGGACATTTTACCGGAGTTGCCACTATCGTTTCTAAACTGTTCAATATTGTCAGACCGAATCATGCCTTTTTCGGAGAGAAAGATTTTCAGCAATTAACGGTTATCAGACAGCTGGTTGCTGACTTGAATTTTACTGTTTCCATCGTCGGTGTTCCAATTGTCAGGGAGCCTGACGGCCTTGCCATGAGTTCAAGAAATGCCTATCTGAGCAGGTCTGAACGTGAAGCTGCGCTTGTTCTCTTTCAGGCCTTGAGCAGAATTAAACAAGAAGTGTTAGACTCTGATGGTATGAGAGACAGCCAGGATTTGCTTGTTAAGGCGCGGGAACTCATGGAAACCAAGCCCCCATGTCGGGTAGATTATCTAGAAATTGTTGATGAGAAGGATCTATCTCCAGTATCAACGGTGAAAGGGAAATGCCGAGTTCTTGGCGCAATTCGGGTTAATGATCGAATACGACTGATAGACAACCTCGCGCTGTATATGGCGTAAGGATAGCGTTACAATTCACACTAACTATCCAAGAGATGAGCGAAAATTTTATCAGTTTGTCTTGATTGAAGGGGAGGAAGAGGATATGCCAGGATTTGAAATTTTTGGAGAAGAAGAAAAGAAACAGATATTAGATGTGCTGGACACTGGAGTTTTGTTTCGTTATGAATTTGGCGATCAGAGAAATGGTGTCTACAAGGTTAAAGAGTTTGAAGAAAAGTATGCTTCGTATACCGGTGCCGGTTATGCCCAGGCAGTAACCTCAGGATCAACAGCACTCAAAGTTGCCTTAACCGCACTGGGTGTTGGTCCCGGTGATGAAGTAATCACCCAGGGATTTACTTTTGTTGCTACTTGGGAAGCGATTCTAGAAGTTGGGGCGGTACCGGTTTTTACCGAGATTGATACGACGCTTAACATGGATCCGGCAGATCTGAGAAAAAAGATCACCGATAAAACCGCTTGCATCATACCGGTTCATATGCTCGGCTCAGCTGCACGGATTGAAGAAATTGTTCAAATTGCAAACGAAGCAAATATACCGGTTCTTGAGGATACCGCGCAAGCCGCAGGTGGTCATATAAACGGAAAATACCTTGGTACCTTTGGGCATTGCGGAGCATTCTCTTTTGACTCGGTAAAAACAATGACCACCGGTGAAGGGGGCATGATCATAACAGATGATGAATCTCTCTGGAGACGCATGTCTGAATATCATGATCACGGTCACGATCATGCAGTTAATCCTGGAGGAAGAGGTGGGGAAGGGCGCTCTTTTATCGGTTTTAACTATCGTATGATGGAGCTGCAGGGGGCGATTGGACTTGCCCAATTGGCGAAACTCGATTCAATGATTGTTGCCCAGAAGAAAAATAAAAATCGATTAAAAGAATCTATTTCAGCCATCGGCGGGGTCAGTTTCAGAGAGCAGATAGACCCAGCCGGTGATACTGCCACCTTCCTCTCTTTTAGTTTTGACGACGTCGATCAGCGGAAAAAAGTTGGCGGGATACTTCAGGAAAATGGTGCCGCAGCAATCTGCTGGGCTGAAAATACATGGCACTTTTACAAGAAGTGGGAACACCTGTTGGGAGCAGCAACCCAGACAAGCAGTGGTTGGCCGTTTGTGGGACCAGGTGGAAAAAAGCGGATCATTTACGATACACAGGCATTGCCTGTTTCTGCCGAACTACTGGACAGAACCTTGTGTTACCCGATTTCAATAAGAATGTCTGAAGCAAAACTTGAAGAAATGGAAGCAGCCGTCGGTAAAGCAGCTGCCTGAAACGTCCTTGCAGTTCAGACTAAAAACACAAAAAAAGGGAGGATTCCGTCAGGAACCTCCCTTTTTTATTGTCTTTGAAATCGATTATTGTTTGTAAAATTTATGTGATCCATACTGTGCTACATAGGTATATCCAGAGGCCCAATACGGTGTGATTGATTCAAGGTGATAATGGGTTGCACCGTTTGTGAAATCCGGGGTCTGTAAGGCGAGATATACCGAATGCAAACACTCAAAAAATGCATCTGGATCGTCTGGTAGGGGAATATCCTTATTTAAGGTCCAACTAAACTGATATGGCTGGTTGATTATTTCTTTGACAGGCAGTTGTTTTTCCTCTGCCCGGTTCAAGGTTACATGGGCAACGGCCATTTGGCCAATTTGCGGTTCCGACCGGGCTTCATGGTAGACATTTAGTGTCAACCAAAGCAACCCTTCTAATAATGTCATGCGCACTCCTTTCTACTGCGAAAGGCCTCTTTGTTATAGGAATGTAGTAAATATATTTCGTTCAGTTGAGCGGTGAGTTGTCAAAAATCTGAAAATATCTTTAACAGTATGATATAATTTATGAAAAAATGCGGAATAAGCTTTCGAATCAGGTCATTGTTAGGTCAAACTATAAAGGCAAAATTTGCATAGTCAAGAGGAAAAAAACTGGTTTTTTAAGATAATTTCATGAATTGATTTTTATCTCGCAGAGTTAGCGGTCTTACTCTTAGTTTTATTTTTTTGAAAGAATTGACAGAAAAAAGGCTAACGTAAAAAGGGGTCCTTATGCAGGTCTATTTTATTCTGATTTTCAAAATTTTGTGAGAACTCGATCACCTGAGTTTAGACATACAAATCAGGCAATGTTACCCCTATTTAATAATACTCTGAACATCTTCAATATGAATGGATTTGTATTGATTAACAATTCTGATTTTTGATACAATCCAGCGTGATCAACAAAATTAATTCTAAAACGGGGTTTCTGCAATGCAGGCTGTTGAGCAATATCTTTTAAAGATTTTTACCTATTTTACAACCAATTGGATTGCTGCTGCAATTTTAGCGCGGGTAATAATAATAGCTGCCATCAAAAAGCCAAAAGAACTGTCT
>JAQYVS010000025.1 GCA_030145365.1 Desulfofustis sp.
GTATCGTGTCCAAGATAACCAGTAAAGCGCTCGTCACCCTCTTGAACATCAGGAAAATGGATCAGAGATAAGCTCTTATCCTTATTTGAGGCAAAAGCCAGCACACCTCCATAGCTGCCCGAACCACTTGAAACGGTGACAATATAGAACTCATCAAAGCCATTTTCATCCAGATCACCAACCAATACCTCCTTAATGGGGTCATGATCTTCGAAGTTTTCTGAAATATTATGTGCAAATCCCGTTGACTCAACCTGTATATTGCTCAAGCTTTGACCAATTGGATGACTTTCAGTCACGGAAAATGATTTGCCTGAACGTGTAAAATATTCATTAACACCAGGCTGAGATCCCACAGCTGGAAGTACTGGGCAAATAATGAGTAATGACAGAAACAGGATTAAAGATGTTTTATTCATGATCAATTAAAGTTGTTTAGCAAAGGTCATTTTCGCTCTCGAATAGACGGGAAGTATATTCTCCTGGCCTTCCGGCCTATCTGACTCTTGCTACTTAGTCGTATCCGGAGAAAGTTTTTGTTTGATATCATCAAATAAACCTTTCGCTGCCTCGTTTACTTTTTCGGTAAGTTTCTTTTCAAGAGAACTTTTCAGACTCTGGCCAATAATGTCGCCAATGATAACGCTGCCAACTTCAGCAGGAGTAAGTCCTTCATCTCCTCCAACATTTTCCATAACTATGTCAGGGATGACAACCTGCTCGGGCTCCTGGCTGGGAACAATGGCATTAACAGTTACCCCGGTTATCGCCAGCTTTTTGAAGCTCATTCGTACCGGTTCGCCCTTTTTTACACCCTCAGTTTCTGGCTGTTGTTCCGCTGCCTTCTTATCGGCCTTCGCACTGTTTTTCTCTATATTTTTGAGCAGTGTCTGCAGATTTGAGCTTCCATCTTCTTTTGCTTCAAGTTCAACTATAGGACTTTGAATATTCAGCTCACTCATAACTATCGGTTGCTTGCCCAGTGAACCAATGTCGATTCCAAGTCGAATCATGTTCACTTGAAAAGCATTTTGGGCCTTGTAGCCCGGTGGATTTGCAATGGTGAAGCCAGAAATCTGTCCTGTTCCACTCTTCAGATCAAGCTCAACTGCTGAAACAGTAACGGGCACTCCGAGTAACTCAGAGCCAATGCTCTCGAGGGCTCCCTTGAGGATTTTGTCCAGGTTTCCAACAAGCACGAAAAATGCAATACTGGCAACTATTAGCAGGCCCACAACTCCAATAAGTATCTTTTTCATTGTTCTCTTCCTATAGTGTTCATACGGATTGTCAGTCTCAGTTGTACATTCTTACAATCTGGTTTCACAATCATCGTCCAATGCGATTTGTATGTATTATATTTGCTGATCCAAAAAGCTCAACAACGTTTCGTTGAAAGAATCAGTCTGTTCAATGTTTGGAAGGTGAGCTGATTGGGGTATAATCACCAGGTTCGATCCTGCGATTCCTGCCTGCAAGGCATCGGCAGCGGAAACAGGGCATGCTGGATCTTCTTCACCCACGACAATCAAGGTGGGTACTGTAATCCTGGAAAGTTTATCGCACAAGTACATATCGCGAATTGCTTCAGCGTTGGCGATATAGCCATCAACACCGGTCCCCTGAATCATGTCTCGGACTTTCTCAAGTTGCGCAGCTCCTGAAGTGTGAAATGGCTGGGTAAACCATCGTTCCAGTGTTCCGGAAACAAGAGCTGTAACACCTTCTGACCGGGCCATTTCGATACGCTCGTTCCACAACGACTTTGGTGACATTTCACAGGCTGTATCACAAAGGCACAAAGACAAGACCTTCTCAGGATGCATGAACGTCAACATCTGGCCGGTAAATCCGCCCATGGATAAGCCAACAAAATGAACGGACTGGATACCTAATGTTTCCAGCAGGACGTGAGCATCTTCTGCTAAGAGTTCGATAGTGTAAGGTCCAGGGGTGGTTTCCGTGCCACCATGGCCGCGCTGATCATACCGCAGAACCCTGAAGGATCTGGTCAGCGCCTCCATCTGGGAATCCCACATGGTGTAGTTTGACATCAGACTATTGCTCAGCATAACCACTGGCCCGTCTTCGGGTCCATCCAGGCGATAGCTGATCTCGATATTGTTTGCTCTGATTTTTGAAACCATTTTTATTTGTATCCTCCCTGATGATCAATGTACTCATTAAGAAAAAGAAATCTGCGAGATCTAAGTGATAAAGACAAAGTCGACATTGCTGATGATACCCTCCCCTGGAAGGTTCCCCTATGGAAAAGCCTCTGATTAGCGAACCGTCTGTCTCAGACGTTTCATTCTTCAGAGACTATTTCAAGGATACGGGTCATTTTTTCCATTGCCAGGCTTTTATGGGCCTCAACATCTTTGCTGCTCCAGTCATAGAAACCCTTGCCACTTTTCACCCCCACCTCTCCCCTGGTCACCATATCCTGGATCTCTCGAGTCGAGGTGCCACTGTGGTTCAGGTGCGGCACCAGATTGCGCTGCGTTGCAGCCGTGGTGTCCAGTCCGCTGATGTCCTTTTGCTCAATTAAACCGGTCACGCACATTCGCGGGCCAAACATGGTCTTGCAGACCCGGTCTATATCCTGAGCCGTCACGATACCTTGTTCAATCATCGAAAATGCTTCATGAAGCACCGCATGCTGCAGGCGATTCACAAGGAATCCTGCAATCGGACGTTTGATGAGGACGGCGTCCTGACCGTTGCATTTGAGTGCCGCTGTTACATCTTCCAGAACCTCGGGATCAGTCTGTTCAACCAGGATCACTTCAACAGAAGGGAAAATCTCCGCCGGCTGGAAATAGTGTACCCCGATGAAACGATCAGGATGGTGAAGTTGGCCTGCCATGCTATCCATTGACAGACCGGAGGTGTTGGTCGCCAGAATTGGTTTACCGCTGTACGCCTGTTCCAGACGAGCAAAAAGAGAGGTTTTAAGCTCGATCACCTCAGGTACCGCCTCAATGATCAGATCCGGCGGATCATCGGGAAGCTCTGCAACCACCTTAATTCCTCTGGGAGTTTCCCCAATACGACCAGGGTTCCGGCTCAACACGGTTACCTGATGCCCACCGCGTGCGAATGACAAGGCGATTCCCTGACCCATGATGCCGTAACCGACAATCATTACATGGTCTATCATATATGCTCCTTGAGTTCATTCAGCAAGATCAAGATGGCAAAAAACTGGGCGATCAGATCGGTAGGGTTGTCTCATCCAATTGAGCAACGGCGTCAACCAGGACAAAGGCAATGATACAGGTTACATCACCGCGGTTCGACCAGGCGTGGTTGGTACCGCGCTGGATTACCGCGTCGCCGGCTTTTAGATGGACCTCAGTGTCATCCATCAGCATAAAGATCTCGCCTTGCAGGATTACTGCATAATCAACCGAATCGGTGCGGTGCATGAATGGGTGCCGGGCACCCTCAACGATATTGGCATCAGCACCCATCTCCGCGAAAGCTGCCTTGCCATCAAGCTTAGCCAGGACCTCGGGATCTTCTGGTTCGAATTCCACCGTACGAAAAATCGCACCGCCTTTAGGCGGATGCAATATGAGGGGGCCGGCGACCGTTTCGGTGGCACCGTCATATTCGGTCGGCACTGATTCATTTTTCCAGAGATTAGTAAGGGTTACACCCGGCCTGTTCGGCCGTTGCAGGATGGTAGTTGCATAGTCGTCTGAGATGACAATCGCCTTTCCATTTTTATCGTGGCCAGTGATTACCCGGCGAATCTGTTTGGACATCGTGTGCTCCTTTTTATATTGATATTACCTGAACGCTGAAGTCAGTCAATATCACCCAGACTCACGCAGTTGTTTACGCTGCTTGGTGAGCATCCACAGGCTGATCAAAATAGTGATCCCTATGACGTTGGTCAGCCAACCCTGGTGCATCAGGGTCAAACCCGCTAAAAACATCAAGGCTCTTTGCCATGGAGTTAAAGGGTTTCTCATGAAACCGACAACGCAGGTGGCAATACAAAACACGCCGATAAAACCACTGCCCACAGCCAGGCCGATGTCCAGCCATTCACCTTTCATCAGAAGGCCTGGGCCGAAAAAAAACATGAACGGCAGGATATAACTGGTGATACCGTAGAGAAAGGCAGTCCAGCCAACCTTATTAATATCTGCGTCGGCAATGCCGGCGGCGACATAGGAGGCCAAGGCCACTGGCGGCGTGATCGTAGATACACAACCGTAGAAGAAGACGAACATATGTGCTGTCAGAAGCGGCACACCGAGTTCAACCAGTGACGGTGCGACGACTGTGGCAAGGATCAGATATGCCGCCGTGGTCGGCAGCCCCATACCAAGAATTATAGCGGTGACCATGGTTAAAAGTAGAGCGAAAAACGGCACGCCACCTGATATGTCTATGATCAGCCCCGATATTTTAGCACCAAGCCCTGAAATGCCAAGGGTGCCGGCAATAATTCCCGCGGCCGCACAGGCGATGGCGATTGGAATTACAGCCATTGAGCCGTTGGTGATGGCACGGGCGGTTTTGTGGAATATTTCCCTGTCAAAACGTCGCTCGTAGGCGAAAGTCCACAGAACATGGCAGCCCAGCAATACAAGTATGGAAATATAAGACGCTTTGAACGGTGAATACCCATAGACCATCAGGCCTACCAGCAGGACAAAGGGAGTGATGAACTGGCCACCTCGCAGCAAAAGTTTCCACATCGGCTCATCGGGTGTAGTCGGCCTCTTTCTTGGCTTAATTCCCTTGCTGAGCGCTTGCAGGTGAACAACCATGAAGATAGTGGAAAAGAACAGAAGAGCCGGAATGATGCCAGCTACCATTATATTGCGATATTCGGTGCCGATGATCTCGGCCATGATAAAGGCGGCGGCCCCCATCACCGGTGGCATGATCTGACCGCCAGTAGAGACAACAGCTTCGATAGCACCGGCCTGATGTGGTTCGTATCCTTCCCGCTTCATCATAGGAATGGTCAGTGTGCCGGTAACCGCAACATTGCCAGCTGCCGAGCCCGAAATCATACCGAGCAAAGTGCTGAAGATGACCGCGGTCTTGGCAGCAGCAGCCCGGGTACCACGGGTTAGCCTCTCCGACAACTTGAAGAAAAAGTCTCCTGCCCCAAAGGTGCTGAGAAAAGCGCCGTAAATGGTGAATAAAATGATATAAGAGGCAGAAACACCTATCGGTATTCCATAGACGCCCTGGCTTGTGGTGGCAAGGAATTCGGACATGCGCAGTACACTATACCCCCGACTTTCGAGAACGCCAGGTAAGTACGGGCTGATGAAGGGGTAGATGAAGAATGTTGTGCAGATCAGCGCCAGAACCAGACCGACGCCTCGTCGAGCTCCCTCCAGCACCAGTATGACAATACCCAGGCCAACCCAGGCATCCAGCGGCTCAGTCAGGCCGCCGCTTATGGCTATGTCTTTCCACCGGCCCAGCAAATAGAGTCCACTTGCGGCAGATGCGCCAACCAACAAGAGGCTGGCCAGCCGATCGATGATATTACCCTCAAGCCGTTTTAAGCTCGGCTTGGTAAGAAACATGAGCATCAGCATCATCATCAGGTGAAAGATGCGGACCTCAAGTGTAGAGCGTACAAAAATTCCGGAGACGTTGAGCAGATGATACGTGCCTGCTGAGAAGGCAAGAATTGCCGTGGCCCAGTCCAATGCCCAGCTGATTTTATTTGTCATACCAGCCCTTCGCAGACAGACAGACTATGAAAGCCGAGCCTGTCTGCGCTAATTAAACGGTATCGAAAGCTACAGACCCTCTACTTAAAGTAGCGGGCAGAACCGGCATGCAGTGGAATGGTCAATGTCTTCGATTGTTCCGGTACGATCTGCTTGGCATACGCGTTAATCTGCCTAAACTCGTCCATATGCTCGTAGATCGCCTGGGTGACCTTGTAGATGGTCTCTTCGTCCATTGATGCATTGGCAATCAACATATTGCTGACGCCGAGGACAGTACCGTCTTCCGGCGTACGATAGACATCCTTGGGAACATCCACCTTGCTGTAAAACGGATACTTCTCCAACAGTTCTGAGAGCTTGGCATCGGTAAACTTAATGTGTTTCAATTCTTTAGTCACCCTGGCCTGGGTCACTGCCCCCGCCGGATAGCCTGATAGTGCAAAGGCGGCATCAACGTTGCCGTCGGCTAACTGGCTGAATCCGTCGGAATAACCAAGAAAGCTTGGCTTAATGTCGTCTATTGTCATACCGTAAACTGGCATTATGCGGTTAAGAAACCCCAGTGTTCCACCCCCGGCCGGACCAACCGCCACACGTTTCCCCTTAATATCTTCGAAGGTATTGATCGGTGAATCGGCCATGGTGATCATATGCAGGATACTGAAGTGCAGCGACCCTACTGCAGCAAGATCCATCTTGCCGCCTTTGGCATAGGGACCTTTACCTTCGTTTGCAAAAAGTGCCAGATTGTTGTTGGTTATACCGATGTCGTTCTCGCCCGAATTAACAAGACGTGGATTCTGCACCGAACCCTGGGTGACGACCGGAACAGCCGTCAGCCCGTCGGCGTATTTATTGATCAGTGTGGCAATCGCCTGGCCGACTGGATAGAATGCACCACCCTGACTGGCAGTGCCGATTCGTAGCTCCTTCGCCTGGACCTGAGAGGTCAGGGAGAACAAGACAACGACAGTAACGGCAAGAAAGAAATTTAAAGATCTCATAGCTGCTCCTTAGGTTAACTTTTATTCAAGAATTCGCCTGCAGCCCCGCGTGAATTGGCCTCTATCACATTATACCAGATCTTCAGGGCGTTTTGACGTGAGAAATTTTACTATTTTCAGCTTATCTTCCTCTCCAAAATTGCTTTAAATTCTTCGATTGTCAACAGAGACCGCTTCTCAGTTCCCTGCTGTTTGACCTCTGCAAGAATTTCAGCTACGGTATCGTCGCTGATGCCCTGGATACCAAGATTTTCCAAAGTATAGGTAATAGAAGCCTTGCCGCTCTTCTTGCCCAAGACAACCTCCCCTTCTCGACCGAAGAACTGTGGCGCGGTTGCAAACATGGACAAGGGTTTTTTCATTACCATGTCAACACCGATACCAGATTCTCTGGTATAATTACCCTTGCCGATAATTGGCTTATTGGTTGCAGGCGTAACTCCTGAAAGTTCTTCAGCCAACTTACAGAGGGATAAAAGCTCCTCAAATTTATAGTTTGTTTCATAACCGAGCAGAATGTGCAACCCGACCATGAGTTCCTCAAGTGCAGCATTACCGGTTCTTTCCCCAAGTCCGTTTATACACGAATGGACAACTTCTGCTCCGGCAGTAACTGCAGCTAGTTCCGTAGCAACCCCCATACCGAAGTCGTTGTGGGTATGAATTTCAACTGGTAAGCCAGTAAGCGCCTTGACCTTTCGAACCAAAAATTTGATGGCTTCAGGTAAAGCACATCCCATAGTATCCACCACACCAACCGAGTCGGGTGGCGATTCCGCCATAATCCCGGTCAACAGATTTGTTAGATCTTCATCTCTGGCTCGAGTCGTGTCGTAGGGAAAATACACAGCGTACATACCCTTTTCGCGGGCATAATTAATGCAGTCAACGCTTTTACGTAAAACATCTTCCCAGGTCCAGCCGAATTGATACTTTAACTTTGGATAACCGATAGGGACTTCAATAATTACACCATCAGCACCACAATCGATGGCTTTATCAATATCAACGGGAAGTGCACGGGCAAAGGTGAATATTTTTGCTTTTAGCCCAAGTTTGCTGATTGCTTTGATAGCATCGAAATCTTCCTGGGAAACTGCCGGCATCCCAGCCTCGATCCGCTCAACGCCGACATCATCAAGCTTCTGGGCAATTCGTATTTTATCATCCTTTCTTAAGACAACACCCGGGGTTTGCTCCCCATCTCTTAGGGTGGCATCATGTATCTCAACTTTCTCTGGTAATTCGAACTTATTGGTTACCTCGTCAACGAAATTATAAGGACTTACCCACCAGTTATCTTCTTTTAAATATTTGCTCTGCATGAAATGTAATCTCCATTTGCACTGTACTGATCATTAATTACGTGAAGCGGCATAATATTCAAACTTTCGCTCTAGAACTCCCATCCCTTCGGCTATGACAAAGGCGAAGAAGAAGAGCACGAACAACAAGGCCCACATGTGCTCCATCAAAAAGTTAGACGAATACAACTCGAACAATCGACCAAACCCGACAACGGATACCAGAAGCTGCCCGATGATGACGCCTTTTATCGAACGGATACAGCCCAGGCGAATGCCCGCCAGAATTTCCGGCATCGCCGCCCAGATATATACCTTGGTGAAGGCCTGCCAGAAGTTGGCCTGGAAGGATTTGGTCATCTCCACCAGTGACGGGGTGATATTTTTCACACCGGCGCGGGCGTCAAGGACGATAATCCAGATGGCAAACAGCACCGTGGTAAGAATAATTGTTTTAGTGCCGAAACCGAACAGGGTCATCAATACCGGCACAAGGGCTGTTAATGGAGCGCTGAGGAACATATTGACCCAGGGCAGCAGCATACGGTCAATGACGATGGAACGTCCCATCAAAACACCCACCGGTATGCCGATGATGATTGCGATTGCGGTACCGATCAGGAAACATTTAGCCGTTATCCACAGAGCATTCATGAATGTAGGGGTTGGAATAATTTCGACCATCCTCATGATGATATGGCTGAAAGGTGGCAGGAGTATCGACAGTTCCAACTGGCCAACGACTTCCCAGAGAATTGCCCAGAGGATCAACGAGGCCATCATCGGAATTTTGATGCCAAATATTTTCATTTTTTTCCCTTCCCCTTTATTCTACATAGGTCCGCAGACCCTGCCAGATTCGTTCGACGATATCGAGATATACAGGATCACGCCGGATCGCATCCGGGGAGATGTCACGGCGGATATCAGGTCTAATGATCTCAGAGACACGACTCGGCCGTGGCAATAGCAAGGCGATACTCTGGGAGACGTATACGGCCTCTTCAATTGAGTGTGTAACAAAAATAAACGTCTTCTGTTCATCATCTACAACTTCTAGAATATCTTCCTGAAATTTTCTTCTGGTTTGCTCATCAACAGCCGAAAAAGGCTCGTCCATCAGCAGAACCTCGGCGTTTACCGCAAGTGCACGTGCCAACCCAACGCGCTGGCGCATACCACCGGAAAGTTCATGGGGATAAAGATTTTCATACCCCTTCAACCCGACAACATCGATATACTTCTCGGCGATCGCATGGCGCTCAGATTTATTAACCCCCTGCAGCTCGAGACCGAAAGCAGCATTACGTAGAACCGAAGCCCAGGGCATCAGGGCGAAATCCTGAAATACAAAGGCTCGCTCTTTACCAGGCCCGGTAACATCCACGCCGTTTACCTTAACCTTTCCGGCAGTCGGCTCAAGCAGACCCGCAATAATCTTTAATAACGTCGTTTTACCGCAACCTGAGGGACCCAGGAGTGAAGTAAGTTCTCCTTTTGGAAAATGAATCGTCATGTCATTTAACGCTTCAACTCCGCCCGGATAAATCTTGGTTACGTGATCAACCTCTACGGCGATCGGGGGAGCATTATTGGAAACAGCTTCTGCAGCAACACTCATTGGGTTACCCTCTTGTCAGGTCTGAAAAATAGATATTCAGTACGTTCTAGAATTTCGATGAAAATTACGGCAAATACCATGATAGAGAAAATAGCGGCGTACATCTTGTCATACTCGGCTATGGATTGATTATAGGTTATTAAGTCACCGATTCCGGTGGGAGTAATCAGAAGCTCCGCGAGGATCGCGCCGATAAATCCCATGGCGGCCCCCAGGCGCAGACCCGCATAGATAACAGGACTAGCTGCTGGAATGATAATCTTGAGAATAATCTGACGGTGGCTGCCGAGATAGGACTGTCCCATCTCGATCATCGACACCGGGGTATGGCGGACCGCTGTATACGCATTCAAGACGATAACCGGCATGGACATGATACATACGGTTATAATTTTTGATGTAATTCCAATGCCATAGGCAAAGGTCAGTAGCGGAATCAAGGCTGCCAGCGGGGCAGACTGCAAAACGATAAATACCGGTGCACCAAACCACTCGGCTTTATGGTTAAGCCCCATGAACACACCACAGGCAATACCGAGTATTGACGAAATGATCAGCCCGATTAAAAGGGGCTGAAAAGTTGCCGGGTAGACCGCAGCCATCGAACCGTCCGTTATCATACCCCAGAGAGCTGACATGGTTTCCAGAAATGTAGGAAAGGCTGGACTGATTGGTATGCGCCCTAGATACTCCCAAGTACCAAAAGCAATGATTACCGACACGAGTCTTAATGTTAATGGATGAATTAAAAAGGACAACATGGATGATCCCTGCTAATGAAAAAATTCGATCTACTCATAATTATCCGGTCGCCTGTTAGAAAGAATTTTTCAGGCGACCGGAGACTAGTGATTACTTAACGCCTAATTTCGCTTTTGCTGCATCCAGTGGTTCGAGATACCAGTAGTCTTCAACCTTCAGGTCAGCTGCAGGACCTACCATCTGTCCAGCGTCTACATAGAAGGCAAAGTCAGCCTTGGCCGCCTCTACACCACCACCGGTGGGATCGAAAAGCCCACCTTCGAGAGCTTCAACATAGTATGCATCAACTTCCTGTAACAGTTCTTTGGGAAGATCGGACAACAGGTTTCTCGCTTTACGCTCCTTGTCTATGATTGTCGGATCCTTGGTCATCTCCTGCCAGGTACGGAGGAGTTCTTCGACGAGTATTGCAACACTTTCCTTGTTTTCCTTCAACCAGTCCAAGTCGGCAAACAGGACTTCATCACTCGCAGGATCTGTGATTCCTGGCAGCACATGAAATTTATCTCCGGCTTTGGCCATCAGGATGTTTTTGTTCGACAGATCGACGATGGTTGCATTGATCTGGCCATTCATCATACCGATGATTCTGTTTTCAGAGCCAGGAACATAGCTGCGCTGTCCCAGTGTTATACCTTCACGCTTGACGATGATATCACCGATTGCCTCAGTTCCAGTACCGCGGGCATGGAAGGTAAACGGTTCACCATCCAGATCCTGCCAGGTCTTATATTTGTTTGCTGCCACAGGGAAGAAGACCAGTTTACTCAACTGGAAGAAGTTCCGGATCGGAACCTTACTTTTTTGGATAATGGCGTACGGTGTACCTACTGCGATATCCATCTGACCGCCCATGACGGCTTGAATGGCCAGCTGCTCTTTGGCAAAAGCCGTCATTTCGTAATCCAA
>JAQYVS010000085.1 GCA_030145365.1 Desulfofustis sp.
GAGAACCTCACCAGAATTTCCTTGTGGTATACTGGTACAGTAGAAAACTGGACACGTATACAGGAACTTAATTCATCAATCGATCCTAAACGTATTGACATTGGCGATACCATCCTGATACCCGAAAATCTTTTAAAAACCCGGGAGCCTATGCCAATGGGCTTTCGCGGAAATGGTCAAAAAAAGAAGAAGTCTGCACCTGAATCACTACCGGAAGAATCTTCAAGTAGTGGCGAAAACCAGCTCTTTAATCCCATCGATATCGATGGGACTGAAGAGATAAGCCATCATGAGAAAGATGGTTTATCCACGCCTATGGACTTTCGTGGAAATGTTCAAAGAGAGAAGAAGCCTGCACCTGAATCATTACCGGAAGAATCTTCCACTAGCGGAGAAAACCAGCTCTTTGGTCCCATCGATATCGATACGCAAACGGAGGAGATAAAGCATCATGAGAAAGATGGTTTATCCATGCCTTTGGAAGCCATTGAGTGAATATGAAATTTGCTCCTGTTCTAGAACAGCTGGTGCCGCAAAATCATACAACAGCAGCAGAAAAATACAGGAATCCTGGTGACCTTCCTCCAAGAAATCGGTCAATAATCTTGTTATGTAATTCAGGTTTCTGAGCATCTGAGAAACGATACATCTTTTCAGCAACTAGCGATATCCATTGGCAGTCCAATTAATATTTTGAAAATTGTAAGTTAGATGTTTCCTGTACATCTTCAGATTAGGGTATTATGCTGATGCCTGCTAGGTTTACTGGGGTAGGGCGCACCTAGGGTGCGCGATAATTTACCTGATAAATAGATAAGCCCTTCTGACCACTGCGAGTCAAAAGGGCTTATCTATTTATAGGCTATGCTATTGGGGGTGTATAATTTGGTATGCCCGGAGGGATTCGAACCCCCGACACCCAGGTTCGAAGCCTGGTGCTCTATCCAGCTGAGCTACGGGCACAGAAGATAAGATTGTTGTGTTGATGCGTTTTTACCACCGGAATCAGGTTGTGTCAACATCAGCTGCGTTTTCATTGTTTGGCCGATGTTGTGATGTGATAGCCATCCTGATTGATGGTAAGCACAATATCTCCGCTTTGGTCAGTTCTAAAGTAGGGGATCTTAAGCTGATCAAGCCTGTTCAGTACTGTTTGATCTGGGGAGCCTATTCTGTTGGTCGGAGCTGTGCTGATAATCGCATATTCCGGCGATACGCTTCTGAGCAGTGTCTCCGAGGCCGCGTCTGCTGCTCCGTGATGGGCAATTTTCAATACATTTGCTTTCAGGTCATCGTTGACTGCAAGAAATTTACTGACTTCATTGCCTGCCAGATCACCCATATGCAAAAGCTGAAAGTTGCCATAGGAAATCATGAGAACCAGTGAGGTGTCATTTAGTCTGGCATTTGGATCATATGACGGATCAGGATGAAGAACCTTTATTTCCATTGCACCGCAAGTAAGCGCATCGCCACGTGCCAGGGTTTTGTATGGCTGCAATGTCCGCAATTTCCGGTAGTCATCAAAATAATCCCAAACCTGGTTGGTTGCACCGTTATCATAAAAATGAGCAGCACCAACCCGGGGTAATAGATCAAATAAACCACCGAAATGGTCAATGTGAGGGTGAGTGACGATGGCCAAATCAAGTAATGAGACGTTCATATTCTCAATCTTTTTAGTGATTCGGTGACCGTGCAGAAGCGGCCCTGCATCGATGAGCACGGCACATGATCCCGGTTGGTGCAGAATCATGGCGTCACCCTGGCCGACGTCGAGAATGTGGATTGCCAGATTGTCCGAGGCGTTGACCCGCGAACCCCCCAGGGCAACAGCAAGAACCAGAAAGGCCATGGATGCCCACACGAGGGAACCTATTTCAAAAGTGGCGACCGTATCATGCATAGCGTTTTGGCGGAATTTTGCAGCCGGTGGATTCAGCCTGGCGGAGAAAATAATCATCCGTCATTCCTGCGATAAAATCCCGAACCCGTGCTGCCGGTGATTGGCGGCTGGTATATGCCTGGTCAAGATCATCCATCAGGTCGACCCGCAAGCCGTCAGTGCTGCCTCCTTCCAACTGTTTCAGGTAGAAGATAAATAATTTCTTATAGCATTGGCCAACAAGCGGCAGATGTTCCTGTGTTTCAGGTGCCAGGTAAATTCGTTGGTAGTTAAACTCTTTAAGTTCGTTCAAGGTCTCAGCTATCTCTGTGCTGAAACCGATGAACGCTTCAGTCGATCCTTCTGCTGTTCCCGGTACAGGAACCTTACTACTTTTTATCAGGTCCGTGACCAGTGAGTAGACAATAGAGCCGTTGGTCTCGCCGAGCAGTTCAGCGCAGCGTTTGGGCAGGTCGCTTCGTTTGATCAGTCCGAGGATAATGGCATCTTCAATGTCTCTTCCAATATAGGCGACCGTATCTGCCATCCTGACCACACAGCCTTCCAGTGTCATCGGAAGAAGGTTTGTTTGACAATCGGCCGATTTTGCTTCTATTTTTCTATCAAAATCTACAAAATTACCTTTAGGTTCGGGGTTAATCCGAGCAGCATGAACTTCCCCGTCGTGGCAGAGAATTCCATCTAAGGTCTGCAGGGACAAATTCCAGCCTCTTCCTTTCCGCTCAAGCTTTTCCAGGGCCCGAACAGATTGAATATTGTGCTGAAATCCAGGTAGGCCGTTTTCCATGCAGAGCTCGGAAAGAAACTGCTCACCGGCGTGACCGAACGGCGGATGACCGATATCATGACCCAGGGAAACGGCTTCGATCAGATCCTCGTTGAGGTGCAAAAATCTTCCTACGGTTCGGGCAATACGTGACACAAGTTGAACATGGAGTACCCGATGGGTAATATGATCGTTTCTGATCAGGCAGAATACCTGGGTTTTATCTATATAGCGCGCATATGCCCGGGAATGCAGAATACGGTCGGCATCCTGGGCAAAATTCTGACGGTACCCGATGAGCTGCTCTTTATTTCTACGAACTGCCTCGCTGCTCTTGGCTGCAAGGGGTGAGAGTCGGTTCACCTCTTCCGCATAGAGTTGTTCTGAAATAGTAAATTCCAAATTATTATCAGCTGCTTCAATCATATTTGCTTTAGAGACAAAAAGGTGTAATGGTGTTGTGCAGTCTCCATAATCATATTCTTTCTTATGGCTATTCCAATGAAGAATTTTATAATAACGTTGCTAGCTGTTGGCAACCGGGATCAATAAATCAAAGGAGTAATAAATGAAAGTGACTATTGAATATTGTGAAAAGTGAAACTATAAGCCGCGTGCTTCCGGGCTGGAAGCAGAACTTAAAGAAAAATGTGGTGCCGATGTTGAATTGATCGCTTCTTCTGGTGGGGTGTATGAAGTAGTCGTGGATGGAAAACTGCTGTTTTCCAAAAAGAGCCTAGGCCGTTTTCCTGCAGATGGGGAGGTCATACAATTGATCGGTTGACTCGATGCTGGAGGATCAGGAGTTGGCTGACATGTCTTCAGCGCAGGAGGCAATACAGTCGGAACTGATAGCGCCTTTGCTGCAATAGTCGGCAAAACCTTTGAGCAGATCATCTCCTCCGCGGGGGCAGACCTGGAGAAATTTGATAAATCCGATCATCCGGGATATCACCTCCGGAGGAGCGGAATGTTCGATTTTGCAGGCGGCCTCTTCAGCATTGTTGGGATCGATAGCCAGAACTTCGACAAAGAATTTTTTTAACGATTCGTGACGATAGATGACGTCTTCGGCAGCATGTTTGCCTTTTTCCGTCATCGTGATTGCTTCATAAGGAGCGTAGTTGATCAGCTCTTTTTTAGCCAATGCCCGTAACGCTTCGGTAACTGAGGCCCGACTGACGTCGAGGCGGGCAGCGATATCTTTGCTTCTTGCAACAAGCTTTTTGTCAGCTATATGATAGATTGCTTCGATATAATCTTCGAGACTGGCACTGAGCTCAACGGTCTGGTCTGTTTTCTTCATTGTTTTTCAGCAATAGAGGTTCTCGCACCAATCGATGATTGGAAAATCGGTTGCCAAGGCGAACCGTGGTTGGTATACGCCAGTTACGATACTTTCCTTTTGAAGCGTCGTCAAGGATGCTCAAATAAATATGACAGTGAATAATACAACTGAATAAAAGAGATAATCGTACTTTCTCATGCTTTGTGAACTAAAAGTTGAAAATCTGGCTCTGATCGAATCGCTGCACCTGCGTTTTGAGCGCTTAAATGGTGACTCACTGGTCGTTATGACCGGTGAAACAGGAGCCGGTAAATCGATAATGATGCGGGCCATCGGCTTGCTGAGAGGTGGACGCGGGGCGAAGGACTGGATCAGAAGCGGTGCTGATTCCTGCACGGTGGAAGCGCTATTTGAGGTTGGAGCCCAGTATGGCAGAGTCAGGGAGCTTCTCGCTCAGAGCGGTTTCGAGGTTGACGCTCAGATTCTTATCAAACGGATCATCGCCAAAAAAGGGCAGAGCCGATTTTACATTAACGGCTCCATTGCTACGGCAAAAATTGTTTCCGAAATATGTTTTTATCTGTTGTCTATCGCCGGCCAGCACGACCATCAGCAGCTTCTGCTACCGTCTCTGCACCTCGACTTTATAGACATCTTAGGCGATCATTGGCAGGAACGTGAGGCTTTTAAATCCTTGTATGAATCATGGCGTGCTGCTTTGCAAGAGTTGACTGAATTGCACACTAAAGGCCGTGAGCGTGAACAGCGGCGCGACTTCCTCAGTTTTCAGATCAAAGAAATTACCGATATTGACCCGACGGCTGACGAGGATAGTGAACTCAGCCATGAACGAAACAGGTTGAAAAACGGTGAAGCACTGATCAGGCTGAGCAGAGAGTGTTACGATCTGTTGTCTTCTCCAATAACCGAGCATCTCAGTGTAATCCGGAAAAATTTGGCACAGCTTCAGGAACTGGATCCCGGGCTTGCCGAGTTGACCGAAGAGTTGACCAGTTACTCGTTTCTGGCAGAAGATTACAGCGCCAGGCTGCGCATCTATTACGAAGGGCTTGATAACAATCCTTTCCGGCTGGACAGCGTCAATGAGCGACTTGACAAGCTGCAGGGGCTCAAGCGTAAATATGGGGAGACATTGGCAGATGTTCTGCTTCATTTGAACACGGCCCGGCAGGAACTGGACGTGCTTGAAAACCTTGATCGTGAGATTGAACAGCAAAGGGTTAAGACTGAAGATCTGGAACGAAACGTTCTTACGGCCGCGGCAAGACTTTCTGAAGCGAGAAAGAAAACTGCGACTGTCTTGGAACAGGCGATGGCTGAGGAGTTACGATCGCTTTCTTTTGAACAATCAGGTATCGATGTGCGTTTCCAGCAGGTGGCTGAGAATGCTGAGCAGGTGCGGGCATCAGGGTTCGACCGGGTTGAGTTCTTTTTTGCTCCAAACCCCGGGGAACCCCCCAGGCCACTGGCAAAAGTTGCCTCCGGCGGAGAACTTTCCCGGCTGATGCTGGCTTTTAAATGCCTGCTGGCCGGAAAGGATATGGTTGAGACGGTCATTTTCGATGAGGTGGATACGGGTATAGGCGGTGAGGCGGCGGAGTCGGTGGCCAGAAAAATCAGAGAACTGGCAGAACATCATCAGGTCATCTGTATCACGCATCTCCCCCAGATTGCAGCTCGAGGCACCAGGCATTTCAGGGTTGATAAAAGGCTTAAACGCGGCAGAACCCAGACATCAGTCAC
>JAQYVS010000161.1 GCA_030145365.1 Desulfofustis sp.
GCTGTGACCGTTGGTATGAAAGAGATCCTTGAGAGCCGCAAGGTCCGCATGTATATGAACCGTTTCTGGCAATCCGCCATTGTTCGCAAAATACTTCACGGCCCAATTTCTCCTGATGTTCCTGCCTCATTGCTCCAGACACATCGGGATGTTCGTTTTGTCATTGCTGATTATGTAGCTGAACTGCCGGAACCGGAATTGAAGTAGGTTAAAACAGGATGTGTTGTGGGCTGCAGATACCATCCTGTATCAGAATCTTTTTCATAAGGAGACGATTATTTTGCGATTTGGATTAATAGGATACGGTCTCTGGGGAATCCATCATGCGCGAGCTATTGTAAAAGCGCCCGGAGCTGAATTGAGTGGGATTGCATGTAGCAGTAGAGAGACCTTAGAAAAAGCCAAAATGGATTTTCCAGATGTTCCTGTGTATCTGGGCTACGAAAACTTGCTCTCACAAGAAACTATCGAGGCAGTTGATATCGTTGTCCCCAATCATCTGCACACTGAGATTGGCACAGCCGCATTACACGCAGGCAAGGATGTCCTTTTAGAAAAACCAATGGCCTTAAGCCTCAAGGACTGTGACAGGTTAATTGAGGCAGCCAGAGAAAATGACAGAGTATTGACGATAGGTCATGAATTCCGCATCTCAACCCAGTGGGGACGTCTAAAAACGATTGTCGATGAAGGCCAGATCGGTGAGCCGCTCTACGCTCTGGTTACTCTTTTTCGCCATCCTTATCGGCCAGGCTCTCAAGGCTGGCGTTATACAGCGGACAAGGTAGGTTCCTGGACGCTTGAAGAACCAGTACATTTTTTTGACTCGCTGATGTGGTATTTCGAAAAATGGGGTGATCCAACCCATATATCTGCCTGCGGCAGTTCCAAAACCAGAGTACATGGCATGTACGACAACTTCTCCGCTTTTATAAAATGGCCGGGCCAACTCTATGGCATTGTCACGCAAACCCTAGGTGGTTTTGAACATCATCAAGTCATGGAAATCGTTGGCACGGAGGGATCCATCCGTACATGGTGGAGTGGAACGATGGACAGAACAAGAGAACCGCTGTTTGAATTGAAGGTACAAACCAAAGGTCGGGACAAATGTGAACGACTTGAACTACCGCCATCTGGTGAATTATTTGAGCTTGAAGAGGAGCTCTGCAGAGTCGTCGATGCCTTTCGAGAGCGAAAGCCCATTGTCTCAGCAGAGGAAGCCCGCAAAAGGGTTTTGATATGTATAGAAGCAGAAAGATCACTGAAAGAAGGTCGTGAGGTTAAACTGCACTTTTAACAGTCCCATCTTGAACGTTTTGTGATTGTTAATGTGCCATTAACTAAAAAACAATGACAGGAGGTATCCGCTATGAAACGGTATGAAAAACTGTTGGGTTTGGTCTTAACTTTTTTCGCAGTTATGCTCTTCTTCACAGCAAGTGGGGTTCTGGCCGAGGAAAAGAAGCTGACGGTTCTCACCTGGAACATTCCATATTTTGAGGAAGGTTTTAATCAGTGGGTGACTGCCTTCAACAAGATACACCCAGACATCACAATTGAACGGTTGGACAAAAAAGGTAGTGAATGGAGTACGTTTTATCAAACCCAGGTAGTAGCTGGCACCGCACCGGACATCATTGATATTCAGGGAGGTTTGTGGCTAGAATACGCCTCAAAAGGTGGTTTACTGGACATTAGCGACTACCTGAAAAAGGACAGTGACTATACCGATCGGATCTATCCTGAGATCCTCAAATCCTGGGCATTTGAGGATAAAAATTACGGAGTTCCGTTCTACATCAGTAAGACTCTTTTATTTTACAACAAATTGATGTTCAAAGAGGCAGGACTAAGTGGTCCCCCTACCAGTTTTGACGAGTTACTGGCTTTTGCCGGGAAGATGGCTCAGGGTGAAAAAACCGGTTTTATGACCCTGAACTTCGACTGGCTTTACTGGCCGCTGTTCGCCGCCAATGGGGTAGAACTCCTGACGCCGGATCTGAAGCAAGCAGCCTTCAATACGCCTGAAGCTGTCGCAGTGGTTGATGCTCTGGCAAAAGCCACAGCATCTGGAGCCATTAACAAGATCAGCTGGACTGGGCGCTGGGTAGAACCTAATGGCGCATTTGCCAGCGGCAATGTCGGAATGCTTCAGGCCCATGCCCCGGCTTTCTTATGGTTTAAAAGCAAGGGAGACTGGGTATCAGAAGAAACGGTGGGAGCAACGCATATGCCGGGTGGCTGGTCTACACCAAACTCTCATGCATTGTTGATTTCAAAAAGCTGTAAGTACCCGGATGCAGCTTGGGATTTTTTGAAAATTGCTACGAGTGGTGCAGGTGCCAAGGCTTTGGGGACTGGAACCAACAACCTGACCGGCGACAAAATCGTCAATCAGGAATTGTTCTCCTATTTTGAGAAAGAAATTCCGATTGTCGTTCCCGTACTCAAAACCCAACTTGAACACTTGGACAAACTCGTCGGGAACTGGCCGGCTGCCAAAGATGCCGAGATTAAAGATGTCTTCTATCCTGAACTTCAGAATGCTCTCCTCGGTCGTAAATCCGCCAAAGAAGCCTTGGCGGACGCAGAAAAGAAGGTTAATCGTGTTTTGAGTAAACGTTAACTAAAGCCATATTTTCGGGCTCTAACCGGCGGAGGCCTGAGGCAATCCAGACTTCCGCCGTTAGTCAGCAATATGCCTCTATTCAAGAGAAAAAAAACCAGAGAAATTCTGCTTATCGCCTTTTTTCTGGCGCCTTCACTTATTATTTTCATGTTGTACCGCATTATTCCACTCGTCTGGAATGGCGTGCTCTCTTTTCAGTTCTGGTCGCCATATGAACCAGCCGAATTTGCCGGATTGTATCATTACCAGGAAATGCTGTTTTATGACGATGTCTTCTGGGAGGTCCTTCTCAACACTGTTTTTTTTATGTTGAGTTCGCCCTTAGGCATTGCCCTGGCTCTAGGAATTGCTCTCTTGGTCAACGCTCCTATTAAAGGACGAAATTTGTACAGGACCATTGTCTTCATGTCTTATCCGGTCATGACCGTGGCGGTTGGAATTATCTGGCAATGGCTCTACAACGAAAAGGTAGGGCTCATTAACTATGTCCTTATGAGCTTGGGGATAATAGACGAAGGTATCCCTTTTCTGGAAAGTTTTAATTTGGCCTTGCCCTGTGTCATCGTGGCTTCAATCTGGCAGGTAGTTGGTTTTTATATGATTGTTCTACTGACCGGATTACAGAATATCCCGCCCAGTTTATATGAATCGGCAGCTATCGACGGGGCTAGCAGTTGGCAGCAATTCAAACGCATCACGCTGCCATTAATACGTCCATCAATTTTTATTTGCATCGTAATCGGTATAATCAACTCTTTTACCAACTTTGACTTGGTCTTCGTCATGACTCAGGGCGGACCGGGACATGCCACAGATCTACTGATTAACTATATTTATGATGCAGCTTTTAAGTTATCAAAATTTGACTATGCTGCTGCTTTGACCATGGTTAACTTCCTCTTTTTCCTTGGCCTCGCACTAATTGCCAACAAGCTATCCGGCGGTGAGGCCGGTGCAGTAGATACCGGAGATTGACAATCATGAAGCGTTATCCACATTGGCCAATCCACCTGACACTGAGTGTTATTTGTTCTTTGATGCTGGTACCGTTTATCTGGGTTCTGAAAACCAGCCTGACCGGTGAAAATATTTTCACCTATCCTCCGTCAGTCCTGCCCCAAGACCCGCACTTGTTTTATTATGTGGATGTCTGGTACTCGATTCCTTTTTTTCGGTATCTGGTGAACAGTTTCCTGGTGTCCGTGCTTGTGGTGGCAGCCAATATTGTTTTTAACGCGATGGCCGGATACGCTCTGACCCGTGACTTCCTTGGCAAACGTGGCATTATCATGCTTTTTCTAAGTTGTATGATGATCCCCTTCCAAGTTACTATCATTCCAGCCTATTTGATCACCAAAGAACTTGGACTGCTCAATACGTATCTCGGCATGGCACTCCCGATTATGTCGACCATTGTCTGTATTTTTGTCTTTAAGGCAAGTTTTGATGCAGTGCCTCGGTCACTCATTGACGCTGCTCGAATTGATGGGTTACCCGATTGGAAAATCATTTTCCGAATCATGCTGCCATTGTCCCAGTCGGCAATTGCCACAAATATAATCTTGGCTTTCATCTGGTCATGGAACAACTTCCTATGGCCTCTGGTTATCATCAGAGACCAGCACATGCAGACATTGCCCCTTGGTTTATCACGGTTTCTTACCGTGGTAGAAGATACAACCGGTGCCCTGTATGCTTTTTGCATCATGGTATTGCTGCCAGGTCTCGTAGTCTTTCTATTGGCACAACGGCAATTCATAGCTGGATTAACTACAGGTGCAGCCAAGGGCTAATGAAGTGACATGCTGAAAAGTATCTTCATCAACCGCTATACAATCGCACTCTTTATTACGATTGTAATCGCTCTGTTTTGGAATCTTTTTGTGATCCTCAATGATCAGGGTATTCTCCACGGTCGTGTGATTGATCAAGCAAAGAGACCCATTGAAGGGGCCAGAGTAATTCTCAGTGAAAAAACACTCCTGGTAACCGCACCAAGAGATGAAGTGACCACCGATGCACAGGGATACTTCAGATTTGAAGGCCATAAGCTCTATCATCTCTATCTGGAAGCAAAAAAAGGAGGGGCCGGTTCTGCATCCTCCAAGGAAGTCAGATTGTATTTCAAGGGACAAAATAAAACACTTAAAGAACCTCTTGTTCTGGAGCTTATTAATTGAATGAAAAAAGCCATCCATTGATTCTTTTTGACCCATATCCGCGCTCCAGGGAATTAATTTTCAGCGATGATCTGTGGCAGCGGTTGCAAGGCCTAGGCAAAGTAGTTTCCGCCAATGATAGCCCGATGTCCGCTGAACAATTCGATCACTATTTGCCTGAGGCAAAAGCGATAATCGGACAAACTGCTCTGCCTAAAAAGCGACTGGCTAAAGCATTGCAATTAAAGGCTGTTCTCAATATAGAAGGAAATTTTTTACCCAATCTCGATTATGAGACCTGCCTCCACAGAGGTATTCATGTTCTGGCCGCGGCCCCAGCTTTTGCAAAACCAGTGGCCGAATGTGCTTTAGCTTTTGCCCTAGATCTTGCCAGAGGAATTACCAGGGCTGACCGGGACTTTCGAAACGGTGTTGAACAGTATGGGCTGTTGGGGAACCAGGGAACTTTCTCTCTGGTTGGTGCCGAAGTTGGCTTGATCGGTCTCGGAAACCTGGGCCGAGCCTTGTTGCCTTTTCTAACTCCGTTTCAATGTTCAATACGAGCCTATGACCCCTGGTTGCCTGATACATCAATCCGTGAGCTCGGCTGTAAACCATGTGACTTGGGTGAGATATTGACCTGTAGTCGGGTAATCTTCATCCTGGCCACAGTAACGCAAGAGAATCAAGGCTTCATTGGCCGCCGGGAATTTGGGTTGATTCAGCCCGGCAGCATTGTCTTACTTATGAGCCGGGCTGAAGTGGTTGATTGGGAGGCATTCCTCGAAGGAGCGGAACAAGGGAGATACAAGGCTGCAACGGACGTTTTCCCAGTCGAACCCGTACCGGCGGGCGATGGTGTTCGCCAAGTTAACAATCTGCTCTTGTCCGCTCACCGAACAGCCGCTCTTCGAGAATCCTTCTATCGAATCGGTGAGATGGCATTAGATGATTTAGAACTCATTTTAAATAATCTACCGCCAGTACGGATGCAGCAGGCCAGGATGGAAACGGTGGCTCGTTGCCGGAGCAAACCGGGACGCAGCTATAAAAAAGGAGAGGTTTAACCCTTGCCTTTTCCAAATAACACGCTAGTAAATCTTGGATTCCAGCCTGGAGACCGGGTAGCTATTTTCCATGCTGACGATGTGGGTATGTGCCATGGAGCAAATGCCGCTTTCGCAAACCTGTCTCAACTCGGCACCATCACGTGTGGAGCAGTCATGGTACCATGCCCTTGGTTTCTTGAGGTTGTGGACATCGCCGGGCAATCCCCTGATCTTGATATTGGCGTACATTTAACACTGACCAGTGAATGGAAAACATATCGCTGGAAGCCAATATCCACAACGAGCAGGAGTTCCGGGCTTATCGATGACCAAGGATACTTCTGGCATCGAGTGCACATGCTGAATAAACACGTGGTTCCTGAAGCTGCAGAAGCCGAGATGAGAGCACAGATAGA
Source organism: Desulfofustis sp. (assembly GCA_030145365.1). GTDB lineage: Bacteria > Desulfobacterota > Desulfobulbia > Desulfobulbales > Desulfocapsaceae > JABDQA01. The sequence goes on from JAQYVS010000161.1 coordinate 6,257, forward strand.
CAAAGCTTTGGCTCTCGATCTGGATATCACCCATCTGGATACTCATATGGGGGTAGCTTTTTTACCCCAATTATTTGAGATTTACCTTCAGTTGGGCCAGGAATACCGTTTACCTATTCTGCTTCCTCACGTGATCTCGGATTACACCTCAGTATTGGATTTAGGCGAGCCCCTTGTGGAAGTGTACGGTAATGCAGCCAGACGATTGGAAACTGCTGGCTGGCCACTGGTAGACCATTTTCGCATGACACCAGGAGTCCCGAGCGAAGAATCCCATGCAGCTTACCATGGCCTGATTAAATCTTTACCCCAGGGTTTAACTTTTGTAGCACTCCACCCAACTTGCCCAGGTGAGATCGAAACGATTGTGCCGCCAAAAGCTCATTTTCGAACTGACGAATACAGATTACT
>JAQYVS010000232.1 GCA_030145365.1 Desulfofustis sp.
GCATTAACCGCCCATCATATCATCTTTTTCCCCTTTCGCTGCACCAGCTGCAGCTTTCTCTTCTTCCTCAATGACCCGCATTGCCGCCGCTCCGGCGGCATGGCTGATCTGTTTTTGGTCCTGGGCATCGTCTTTTTCTGATTCTGGATGAACATCGGCCATATCGACAATGACCTTACGGTGGGCATAGTAGATACCCTGGGCGTTGAGTGCTTCGGTAATCAGCCGATAGGCCTCTCGTCTGATGATAAAATGAGCACCGGGCTGGGCGGTAAACTTGACTCGTATCGTCATCACCGAGTTGGTAATTTCCCTGACACCCTGGGATTTAACCGGTCGGATGAAATCTTTACCGTATTCTTCGTGATCCAGCATTTTCTGCCCGACCTTTTTGATGACCCTTCGAATCTTGTCAATCTCTGCGTCATAGGGAAAATCCAGGTTAAACTTAACAACAATCCCTCCGCGCATGAAATTGGTAATGGCCCCCAGATCACTGTGCGGGATGATCTGCAGCATTCCCCGGTGATGCCTGAGCATCACATTTCTCAGGGTAATTGTTTCGACGCTACCGGAAACGGACCCGGCGGTTATATACTCGCCAACTCTGAAGGCATCATCCAAGAGAAAAAAGAAGCCGGAGAAAACATCAGAGACAAGCTTCTGGGCTCCAAAACCGATGGCCAGACCGATGACTCCTGCTCCTGCCAGCAGCGGACCGATATTCACTCCTATTGAGGAAAGTAAGGTCATGGTAACCATGACGGCAAGAACACTGCCAATGAATTTTCTCAGCATCGGCAGCAGGGTATAGGCCCTGCCCCTTTTGGCGGCGCCGCCCCACTCGTCTTCTTCATCTTTGTCTTCCTCTTGATCGGGAAGTGATTCCTGAATTTTTCTCTCGATCAGGGAGCTGATGAATTGCCAGAAAATCAGGGCCAGCGTAAATATTATGACGGAATCGAGTAGAAATGATGCGAAATCTGAGAAAAACGGTATCCGAATATTCCAGAGACTGGCAAGCCAGACCAGCAGCGCACCCACCAAGCCGATCCGAGCAATTCCCTTTATTTTAAGGTAGAGAGCCTTGCCTTTCTCCCGTTGACTCATGTCCTCTAATGTTGGCTCTTCCTTGTCATCGTGTTGTTCCTGGTGAATCCTTAGGGTAGTCATGGCGTATTTGACCACCCACTGGATAAGCTGATCGGCCACCATCCAGATGGGTACGACAAACAGGCTCAGAATAAAGGCTCCGCTTCCTTGGTTTGACGGATCGGCCAGGTCTTTTAACAGGAGCAGCCAGAGGATAATCAAATAGGTGATTGCCAGAAGGTGCCAGATACCAGCAAATTGCTTTCTCCCCCAGGTAAGGCTTTGATGATCGGCAGTTCCTGCCGAAATGATATTTTCCTGTACCTGGTTTTTATAGTACAGCACCAGAGCGGCGGTGATGATGATCATAAGAGTTGCTATCAGAAGCTGGGAAAGACGAACGGTCTCCTGCGCGGCACCAAGGCGATTGGAAACCACGGCAAACATCAAGGCGGCGATGATATAACCTGCCGTCCCGACGATAAATCGGTAGCTGATAAGCGCAGTACGCCTCTGCATCGGGATGACTCTGAGATAGGCATTTTTCGGGGAGAATATAATTGTTGCAATGATGGCAAAAGCGCGAATGCTGGTGACAACAATGAGTGAGGCCATAAAAAAGAGCTGGACGTACGGAGAATCTGTCCAGATGAAGACCATAAATGCCGTATAGGCACTGCCGAAAAACAGGATTAATCCGAGAACATCCGGCAGAATCTGGGTAACGGATGCCAGAAACTTGTCGTAATTGCTCATGGTCGCCATATCAACAGTTTGGCCGGTATTGAGATCTTTGGAGAAAAAGAATTTTCTAAAGATAAATTCGATAGCAAAACCGATGATGATAAAACAGATTACCCAGAGGACGTTAATTACAGCCCCGCGATGTGTACCGTAGGGGCAGAGCATAATAAAGGATTTGTAAAGATCCGGACCGATATTGGGAAAGCCATCGAGAAGTGTATTGACCTGATCCGCATTTTCATCGTGTTCACTGTTTAATACTCTGAGCATCCTGGAAAGGAGAAAGGCCGGTCCTTTCATTTGTTGCGGGGAGACTGCCTCGGCTTCGGCATCTTTTTGCAGCTCGTCAATAAGAAGCTGTCGAACCTGTTCGTCGCTGAGGCCTGCCATCATGCTCTCAACATTTGCTTCGGATTGAGCTGTTTCGGCTGATTGTTCAGCTGCCAGTGAAATTGCGCCGGAGATAAGTAAACAACCGACAATTAGAGAAAAGGTTGCAATCCATATTGGCAGACGCTGAACCGTGCGTTTCATAGAGATCTCCACATTTGATGGCGGTTGCTCGAGCTGCTACAAACGATTTTCAAAATAGGGCTTGAGTACATCGGGTATTGTTATTGAGCCGTCTTCCTGCTGGTAGTTTTCCATGATAGCCAGCAGCGTGCGCCCAACTGCCAGCCCTGAGCCGTTGAGAGTATGGACAAGTTTACTTTTCTTTTCTTTTTCCGGGCGATAGCGAATCCCACCACGCCTTGCTTGAAAATCGAGGAAATTGGAGCAGGAGGAAATCTCTCGATAGGCTTCCTGGCCCGGCAGCCAGACTTCGATATCGTAGGTCTTGGTGGCTGAAAAGCCTAAATCACCAGAGCAGAGCGTCACCACCCGGTAATGGAGGCCAAGCAGCTGTAATACGGCTTCGGCATCGGCCAGCAACGTTTCCAGTTCAGCAAATGAAGTTTCCGGGGTCGTGAACTTTACTAACTCAACCTTGTTGAACTGATGCTGTCGAATCAGACCTCGGGTATCCCTGCCGTAAGATCCGGCTTCGGATCGAAAGCAGGGAGTAAATGCCGTATATTTAATCGGCAGTTCGCTTTCCATAAGCGTTTCATCACGGTGGATATTGGTGACCGGTACTTCAGCAGTCGGAATGAGATATAAATCCCAATCCTTGATTTTAAACAGATCCTCCTCAAATTTTGGAAGCTGACCGGTGGAGGTCATTGTCGGGGTGTTGACCAGAAACGGCGGTAATATTTCCTCATAACCATGTTTCTCAGTCTGCAGATCAAGCATGAAATTGATCAATGCCCGCTCAAGTCTTGCCCCAAAACCTCGTAATAGGGCAAACCGTGCTCCAGACAATTTTGCTGCCCGTTCAAAATCAATGATATTAAGATCAGCACCGAGCTGCCAATGCGATTTTGGGGTAAAGGTAAATTGTGGTTTTTCACCCCATAATTTTACCTCGATATTATCCTCTTCGTCCTGGCCTTCAGGAACTGAGTCGTCGCAGAGGTTAGGAATTGACATGATGATGGACTCAAGTTCTTCTTGAATGCCAAGGAGTTCGTCATCGAGTTCTTTGATGCGGCTGCCCGCTTCTTTCATCTCTTCGATGAGCGGCGCAGCACCATCGTTGTCCCCACTTTTTTTGAGGGCGGCAATTTCTTTAGAGACGGTGTTGCGTCTGTTTTTCAGGGACTCTCCTTCATTGATAACAACCAGCCGTCTGGCATCAACTTCCATGAAGCGATCCAGTATTTCGGTGGCCAGTCCCCGTTTGGCAGTTTTGGTTTTAACAAGATCAATATTTTCCCGTATAAATCGTAGTTCCAGCATGGCTCTCTGTATTGTTGAAATGGAATTGGATAGGATTGCTACAGCTCAACAACATTGTTTATCATGGCTTAATGGCGAACGCAACCTCTATCAAATTGCTTTTCAGACGCGCATCTGATATTTTCTTCTGATCTGTATCGTCTTAATAAAAAGGCGGACCAAGGACCAATAGCAACGGAAAACATTTTGAAAGACAATGCTTAACCCACAACCGACCCTGCTCATCTTTGTCAATGAACTGCGAAAATCTATTCGGGCGCTGTTTATTACGATTATTCCGGTAGCTGTTCTGGTGTTTTTTCTGACGCCTCAACTGCTTAAGATCGTCCAGGGGCATTTGGCCGAAAAGCTGTATTTTTTCTCGGTTGCAGGGCCGTTTCTGGCTCATGTCAAACTTGCGCTATTCGGCACATTGTACGGGCTCATGCCTTGGATAATAACGATTTTTCTTAAAGCACTCGGAAAGCCGTTTCAGGTACCCAGGATGCAGTTGATTCTGTTCAGCTTTTTTACCTGTCTTCTGTTCTATTCCGGTACGGTTTTCTGCTATTTAATAACACTGCCGTTC
>JAQYVS010000233.1 GCA_030145365.1 Desulfofustis sp.
GCCAAATCTATCACGCAACTGGGCTTGTATTTTTTAATACCATAGGCCAGAGCATCGGCCAGTATGAGCCTTCCTTCAGCATCTGTGTTTATAACCTCGGAAGTAATACCGTTGTAATGTTTTATGATATCACCGGGTTTAATTGCCGAGCTTCCAGACATATTGTCGGTCGCCGGCACCACAGCCACAACACGAACTTTCGGTTTTTCAAGGGCAATGGCCTGCATAGTAGCCATAACGGCCGCCCCTCCACACATGTCGTATTTCATATCCTGCATGCCTGCAGCAGGTTTAAGGCTAATCCCTCCAGAATCAAAGGTTACCCCTTTGCCGACCAATAGAATGGTTTTTGAAAACGTTTTGGGCCGATGTTCAAGAATGATCAATTTAGGAGCAGTAGAGGATCCTTTGTTAACCCCAATTATTCCACCCATTCCGGCTTTATTGATTTGATTTTTTTCTAGAATAGTACACGTCAGTTCAGAAGATTCAGCTAAGCTCGAAGCAAACTGAGCAAAATGATTGGGAGTCCAGTTATTTGCAGGCTCATTTGCCATATCCCGGGCTGTCATTGCTGCCGTTGAACTGTTTAATGCCAGCGTCACCGCTTTTCGGATTGAGCCAAGACGCGCGCCTGGTTGAATCGATATTTTTTTGATGCCGCTATAGTTGTCTTTCTTTTCATCCTTTTTCTTATATTTTTCAAACCGGTAATTGCCAAGCAGCATCCCTTCCAACAAGTGCTGTACACCTTCTGTTTTTAGCTTTTTCAGATACTCCGGTAAAACAAGTAACAACTCTTCCGTTTTTACCTTGGTGGCTGTAGCGCTAATATTGCCGCCACAATTGCGCAGCAATTCATATACTTCTGCATCATCCAGTTCTTTTTTCAATTCCCCGACTCCTACGAGTAGCACCCGTTTCGCCGCAGTTTTTTTTGCCAATACCGTATCTTCGGGATACAACACCAGTGACTCGGACTTTTTGCCTTTAAAATCTCCAAGTCTAAAAAGTTCAGTAACGCGCTTTTTTATAATCGGATCACATCGTGGATGTTTTCCGTTAAAAGAGACAAGAAAAACAAGAAACCCACCGGAATATTGTTCAACAGATTTTTGAGTTACAACGACTTTACACCCGTTCATGGTATTTTTCCTTTCTAGGTTTTGTTAAAATCTTTGGTCATCGAAAGACTGAATAGTCCTAATTTCTCTAGAAAATAACGCTTTTGGTTACTATTATACATTCAATTCTTAATTACAACGATCCGGAGGATCTTCAATGTTGCAAATCCTGATAATTTCCGTCTCACTTGCCATCGTAATATCAGCCATCTGTTCGATTTGTGAAGCAGTATTATACTCGTTAACAACCTCTCAGGTTGAAATGCTTCGTAAATCTGGCATCAGGGCCGGTGGTGTCCTTCACGAATTAAAAAGCGATATTGACGAACCAATCACCGCAATTTTAACACTCAATACCATTGCCAATACCGTAGGTGCAGCAATTGCCGGAGCAGCCGCCGCCCATCTTTTTAATGGTACAAACGTTTTATTGTTTTCCGCAGCTTTCACTATGGCAATACTTATCTTTTCCGAAATCATCCCTAAAACGATCGGGGTATCTTACGCCTATCGTTTAGCTCCCTTTATTGCCCTAGCGATTAAAACCATGGTTATTGTTCTGAAACCGATTGTCAAATTGTGTCAGATCATTACTCGTTTAATCCCTCAAGACAAGAGCGAAGAAAGTATCACCGCCGAAGAGTTACAAACCATTGCAGCTATGTCCAGGCAGTCAGGCCAACTGGAGGAAGTTCAAGAAAAGGTCATATCCAATATCATCGACTTGAAACAGAAAACCATTCGTCAGGTAATGACCCCTCGTACGGTAACATTTTCAGTTGATGAGAATCTTACCGTAGACGAAGCAATGAAGAAAATGGGCAAGTTGACCAGCCACAGCAGAGTGCCTGTCTACAATAAAGATCCGGACGATGTCACCGGCATCATCATGCGTAAAGATGTTCTGTTGGCCGCAGCTGAACAAAAAATGGCAGGTACACTTGCAAAACTTAAGGTGCCTGCTCATTTTGTTCCAGAAACGATGCCGCTCAACCTGGTGCTCGTCGATTTCTTTGAGAAACGTCAACATCTCTTTGTCGTTGTTGATGAATACGGCTCCGTTACCGGGATTATATCGATGGAGGACGTGCTTGAAGAAATTGTCGGCGAGGAAATTGTCGATGAGTCGGATCGGAATAAAGATATGAGGGAACTAGCCCGACGGGAAACCACCCGCATACATTCTGAATGAGTTTCGCCGGCTCAGTTTACCGCCACCAGCTGCATTTTGGTTGAAACTATTTTCTGATCACGGATAATGCGCAGCTCTACTTCATCCCCTATCTTATAATTTTCCAGAAGTGTACGTATATCATCGAAGGACCTGACTTCCGTACCATTAATCGCTGTGATGATATCACCTAAGATGACTTCTCCAAGATACTGCCTCGTGGGGCGAAGACCTGCACGATCGGCCGGCCCCCCCTTTTCAACATCACGAATCAGAATACCTTCAACTCCAAGTCTTGCTGCTATCCGCTCATCAACGAGGGTCACTCCAATACCAGGCTTCATGACCCTGCCGTGTTTAATCAATTCCGGAATAACCCGGTTTATTTCCTCCACGGGTACCGCAAATCCGATTCCAGCATAAGCACCGGATGGGCTGTATATAGCGGTGTTCACTCCAATAAGCCTGCCGGCACTGTCCAGCAATGGGCCGCCTGAGTTTCCGGGATTGATTGCCGCATCAGTTTGGATCACGTCTCTGATGGTTCTTCCGGTAATCGCATTAATTTCACGACCAAGAGCAGAAATGATGCCAGAGGTGATCGTGTGATCAAGTCCGAAGGGGTTACCTATGGCAAACACCTTCTGCCCAACAAGTAGATTTTTGGCTTCCCCAACCACAATTGGTTTGAGTACTCGAGCAGGTGCGCTGACCTGTAAAACAGCCAGATCCTTATCCGGTTCGGCACCGATAAGAACAGCCTTATAACTTGATTGATCAGCCATGGTAACCCGAATATGACTGGCATCGGAAATTACATGGTAATTTGTTACAATCCTGCCATCGGTATCCCAGATGAAACCGGAGCCGGTTCCCTGAGGAATCTCCACAGCATTGAGAGAGAACAAGCCTCGTCTGAGAGCAATGCTGGTAATATAGACCACTGAAGGAGCACTTTCTCTGAAGATATCTATGGTATTTTTTTCATCTTCAGCAAGATCACCCCGTGCAGTAACCGCACGAGGCTCAGCATTTCGATCCACAAATCGTAAGTCGTCACTGCCAAATACGTACCAGAGAACGACCGCCACAAGTAAAAGCAGAACAAACGGTCCTATGTTTCCATATCTACCTTTTCGCTGCATCTCACTTGTATAGTGGTAATTGTTCCTTAAAGCGGGAAGATTAAAGACCGAGAATAAATTTGGCCATATAAAAATACATCATAACCCCGAGGATATCTATTGCAGTAGTGACGAACGGCCCGGTGGCAATTGCTGCGTCAAAGTCAAACCGTTTTAACACAAGTGGGATGATGGTTCCCAATGTTGCCGACATGGCCATGATAAAAAATATTGAGAGCCCGACAACCACACCGAGTAAAACAGGGTCGCGATAGAGAAAAAAGGAAAGTACTCCCAAGAATATGCCATAGACGAAGCCAAGCAAAAGACCAACGCGCAACTCTTTTAACACGACTTTAAGCAGCTCGTTCATATTGACCCTACCAGTCGCCATACCTCTGACGATAATGGTAGAAGACTGTGTCGCAATATTTCCACCCATACCAATAACAATTGGTATAAAAGAGGCTAAGGCAAGAACTTTGGCCAATTCATCCTCAAACGACCCGATTATAATCATTGCCATAATACCGCCGACCCAGGAAGCAAAAAGCCATGGAGCCCTGAGCATGGCATTGTCCAAGGTCGATTTTAAAAGAATCTCCCGATCTTTACCGGCACCTGCCATCTGCAGAAATTCTTCGGTAGCCTCTTCCCTGATAACATCGATTATGTCATCAACAGTTACGATGCCGACAAGATTGAAAGAATGATCGACAACCGGTACAGCAAGGATATTGTATTGGGATACCACGTGGGCAACTTCCCCCTGGGTGGTATCGGTATTTACGGAAATAACGTTGGAATTCATGATATCTTTGAGTTTTCTGTTGGGTGTATTCATCAACAACTCCCTCAAAGATATTACGCCGGCAAGCTTGCCGTCTCCATACTTTATGTAGAGATAGAAAACCATTTCCATCTCTTCACTTTTTTGCTGAATAATGGAAATTGCCTCACCCACCGTCAGATCTTCTTCCAAACACATGAAATCTGGAGACATCAATCCGCCTGCAGTTTCCGGATGGTATTGAAGTAAACCTTCTACCTCTTCACGATCCTTCTGTTCCATGTGTTTCCTGATTTCATCAGCCAATTCTTCAGGAATGATTTCAAGGATGTCAACAGCATCGTCGGAAGGAATTGCCCCAATAATGGTGGCGAGATATTGCGGTGTTAGCTCTTGGACTAACTCAATCAACAGCGCATCGTCGAGTTCACTCAGAAATTCGCCGACAACTTTTGTCTGGGCTATGATATTGAAAATCTTGCTGCGTTCTTCTTCGTTCAGGTGCCGGAACACCCAAGCCATGTCGGCAGGATGTGTCTTATTTATCAGTTTCAGCAGGTGTCCGGATGCACTCCTCCGGTTAAGCCTCCTGATCATATCCAGCAGCACCATTCCTTCACTGCCGATCATTTCACGTTTTACACTTTCAACTCGTGACATAAACTGATACCGGGTATTGATTCAGTTCTCGTGTTTGAATAATGCTTGACAGTCGACGCACTTAGTTATAAAAAAATCTGGTTAATTTGCACGTTATTTCTCTATTTTAAACCCATTTCATCCAAACTCCGATGAACGATCATCTAAAAAACGCAAGCATCGAAACATCTCAAGATAAATTCCACACAGTTTTTAGACTTCATGAAAACGGGGAATATAAAAAGGCTGAAACACTCTATAAGGAGTTAATCGATCAATTTCCCGATGTCTGGCAGCTGCATTTCAATCTCGGGCTGCTCTATAGTGATCTGGGCAACCACGAAGAGGCACTGAGAAACTATCAGCAAGGCCTGGCAATACATAAAGACAGTGTTGATCTTTTATACAACAGCGCCATCAGTCAAAAGGCGCTTAAGAATTTTGATGAGGCAATCAACTCCTACCAAAAGGCCTTGCTACTGGATCCGGACGATATTGATAGTAGATTCAATCTGGCAGGCTGCTATCGTATAATGGGGCGAGATAAACTGAG
>JAQYVS010000257.1 GCA_030145365.1 Desulfofustis sp.
CCGAGTTTTTTCCGGACCTGTTCAAAACCTGCTGCCATTTCTGCTCTAGCTGTTTCATTAAAAACCAGCCGGAACAGCTCTTCTGAAATACGTTCACCAGTGACGTTTTTCTGGAGCAGTTCGGGAACGATATTTTGATCACCGATAAGATTTACCAGAGAAAAATATGTACCTTTCACGAAAAATTTACCGATATGATACGTCATTGGTGCAAGTCTGTAGGTAACAACCATTGGCGTATCCAGCAATAGAAGTTCTAGAGTCACCGTCCCGGAAGCAGCAACAGCGGCATCACAGGCAGCCATCACATTATAACGATCATCAGAGATGATCCGGATGTCAAGTTGCGCTTGAGAACCACCGATTCCAGCTGCTATAAGGTCTTGTTCATCGATAGTCGAAGCGCGAGGAACCAAAAAAACTGGTTTTTCCTTGCATTGAGCCTGGAACAGTTTCGCCGCTGATATAAAATCGGGGAGCAGCTTTCTAATTTCTTTCAGCCTGCTTCCCGGTATGATACCTATCAATGTTTTGTCAGGATCGATACTGTATTTTTTACAGAATGCTGATCTTGTTAAATCAGCTTGAACCGAATCCAGCAGTGGATGACCAACATAGTGGGCGTCAACCCCGCGATCGCGGTAGAATTGCTCCTCAAAAGGTAGAATAACACCAATTTTTTCTACCAGCCTACCAATGGTATGAACCCTGCCCGAGCGCCAGGCCCAGACCTGCGGGCTGATATAGTAAAAAATGGGTATTCCGAGTTTTTTAGCTTTTTTTGCAAGCAGAAAATTGAAATCTGGAAAATCTATGAGGATGAGAAGAGACGGTCTGTTTTTAACCAGTCGCTCCCTGAGTCTTTTCTGAGCCGTAATGATATCTGAAAGATGAGAAACAACTTCAAAAAGACCGACAACCGCAATTTTTGAAGCATCATAGAGCAGTTCTACACCGACCTTTTTAAGCTCAGGTCCACCGATACCACAAAATTTCAGACTTGGATTCAGCTCCTGGATTTCTTTGACGAGGTGGGATCCGTGAAGATCACCGGAAGCCTCGCCGGCAACGATCATCACTTCTGGATTCATTTTCCTGATGCTGCCTTAAATTGTCGGTAGAGTTCGAGGTTTTGATGTTCCTTGATCTGATCCATAACCTGGAGCACAACCTCAAGCGCGTTTCTTCCCTCTATTCCGCTCACATCAGGCTTGGTTCGGGATCGAACATGGTCAACAAAATGAATAATCTCGTTTAACAGTGCATCCTGCCCCGCAAAAGAATTAACCTGGATATCATGCTTCGGCATACCACTTTCCAGCAGTTCATCACAGAGCTGGATAGTCATAATTTTTTTATTGGCGAAATCCACATTAATATACGAACCCGGTTGAAAGATACGCATTTTTCGAACATTGGTCAGTGAAACCCTTGAAACCGTAATGTTGGCGGTTGCACCGTTTTCAAAGATTAACCGGGCATTGGCAATATCAGTCGTATCGGTGACCACCGGTGCTCCAACCGTATGTATTGTTTTAAGCGGTGAGTCGATGATAGTTAAAATAATGTCGATATCGTGAATCATCAGATCCAGCACCACATCAACATCAACCCCTCTTCTTTTAAACGTTGAAATACGATTGCTTTCTACAAAAACGGGAGTGGTCAGTGATGGTTTCATGGCCAGAACTGCGGGATTAAAACGCTCGAGATGGCCGACCTGAAGAACAAGATTTTTCTGTTCAGCCAGCTGTATCAGTTCATCAGCTTCGGCCAAGGTAACTGTCATCGGTTTTTCCAGCAGGACATCTATACCCTTACCCAGACAATCATAGGCAACAGTATGATGAAGGCTGGTTGGAACTGCGATGGAAACGGCATCGACAAGATCAAGCAGTTGCTTGTAGTCACTGAAATGACAGCAATTACATTCTTCTGCAATTTCTGCAGCTCTGCCACCATCTGCATCGGCAACTCCGACAAGTTCTACATTGTCAATGGCCGCATATTTCTGGGCGTGAAATCTTCCCAGATATCCGACACCGATTACTCCGGCTTTAATTGTCTTCATACTTACTTAGTAATAGAGCGGATGAGTAAAAGCGTTACAATCCAAGATAGGCCTTCTGTACACCCTGATTTTCCAGTAAGGAGTCTGCTGATCCAGAAATGGTGATTTTTCCGTTTTCAAGTACATAACCGCGATCGGCAATCTGCAGCGCCTGGTTAGCATTTTGTTCAACTAAAAAGATAGTAGTATTGCTCTCTTTGTTAATTTTTTTAATTATTTCAAATATTTGCTTGATTATTAACGGTGCAAGACCCATTGAAGGTTCGTCGAGCAAGAGTAGGTCAGGCTTGGCCATAAGGGCCCTGGACATTGCCAGCATCTGCTGCTCTCCACCACTCAAAGTACCTCCGTACTGATGTTTTCGTTCTTCCAGTATTGGAAAAAGGGAGAAAACATAATCGAGATCTTTTTTGATCTGATTCGTGTCGTTACGAAGAAAGGCTCCCATATCAAGATTTTCCTTAACCGTGAGTTGAGGAAAGATATGTCTTCCCTCTGGAACCTGGCAGACACCCTTTTTTACAATGGTATCGGTGTCCATCTTATGCATCTCTTCATTATTGAGCAATATCTTTCCAGAACGACATCTTACTATTCCTGAAATGGTGAGTAAGGTAGTGCTCTTTCCTGCTCCGTTAGCTCCAATCAGCGTAATGATTTCACCTTGATTTACCACCAGGCTGATTCCTTTGACGGCCAGGATATTGCCGTATCCCGATTGTACGTTTTCCAGCTTAAGCATCTACTTCTTCACCAAGATATGCTTTAATAACAGCAGGGTTATTCCGAGTTTCTTCAGGAGTTCCCTGAGCGATTTTCTTGCCGTAATCCATCACAAAAATGCGATCTGATAAACTCATAACCAGTTTCATATCGTGTTCGATTAAGAGAATGGATTGGCCTTCTGAGGCGATTTCCTGAATAAGATTCACAAGCTCAATCGTTTCTTGCGGATTCATGCCTGCTGCGGGCTCATCGAGCAGGAGCAGCGCAGGTTCAGTGGCAAGTGCCCGAGCTATTTCCAACCGCCTCTGTGCACCGTAGGGCAGGTTCTGCGCAATTTCATTCACATAGTTAGCAAGTCCGATTTTATCGAGAATTTCGTAACTTGTCTGGATGATCTCCCGCTCCTCATTCATGGTCTTCTTATCCCTTAACAAGGCACCGAGGATAAAGGCGTGGGTTCGACAATGACGGCCAATCATCACATTCTCAAGTACCGTCATCTGAGGAAACAACCGTATGTTCTGAAAAGTTCTGGCTAGTCCCTGTTCGGTCACTTGATTTGGCTTCATGTTGTTCAGACTGATCTGCTTGTTTTTCTTTTTATGAAAAAGCAGAACATTACCTTTTGTGGGCTTATAAATGCCTGTTACACAATTAAAAAATGTTGTTTTACCGGCGCCGTTCGGACCAATCAAGGCAACGATTTCACCTTCATTGACATCGAGATCAAGATTATTTAAAGCGCGGACACCACCAAAATCCATGGTAAGACCGGTCACATGTAAAATCGGTAATTCCATATCAGGAGGCCTCTTTGCCTATTTCTTTGGTTTTGTAGGTATAGCTTCTTCGCACACTGGCAATGATGCCTTGAGGTCTGAAAACCATCATGCCGACAAGAAGCGCACCGAACGCTAACATTCTGTACTCGGATAAGGCCCTGAGATATTCGGGAAGCAAAATAAGCACCAAAGCTCCGATGATAACACCGATAATTGACCCCATACCTCCTAAAACAACGATTGAAAGGATTATGGCCGATTCCAGAAAAGAGAAACTTCGTGGACTCACAAAGGTTGTTTTAGCAGCAAATATTACCCCGACGATCCCGGCCCAGAAAGCACCCAGAGAGAACGCTACAAGTTTGGTTTTCATCTTATCTATGCCCATCGCCTGACAGGCAATCTCGTCCTCTCGCAAGGCAATCCAGGCCCTCCCAAGTCTTGAATTCTGAAGGCGATCGACAAAAAAGATGGTAATAATTACTAAAAGTATCATGAGATAAAAGAGATAGATCATCGCCGTTTCTAGAGGCATCTCCATGCCGAAAAACCCGGGTCTGGGAATGTTCGAAACTCCGCTTGGTCCCTGGGAAAACTCTCCCCAATTTTCCAGAATAAGTCTGATAATTTCTCCAAACCCAAGGGTAACGATAGCGAGGTAGTCGCCCCGTAATCTCAATACCGGAATGCCAAGCAAAATACCGAAAAAAGCTGCCATCAATCCGCCAATCGGCAGACAAACCCAAAAGCCCAATCCATAGTAATAGTTCAACAAGGCATATGAATAGGCGCCAACCGCATAAAATGCAACATAACCCAGATCAAGCAGGCCAGCCAAACCGACAACGATATTTAATCCAAGACCAAGAACCACGTACATCAAAGCCGTGGTCATAATGGAGGTCTGATAAGT
>JAQYVS010000295.1 GCA_030145365.1 Desulfofustis sp.
ATGCGGAAGTGAGATCAGTACGGGACAAAAGCTTTTATTGATGCCTGTGATGTTCCGCAGTAGATGGCAGGTGTTTTGTAACTAAGCGCCAATAGCTGACCTTCCCCAAGTCGGTGTGTTCGAACAGCAGCAGCCCTGGGCGCAAACCTCGGAACTGCCTGTTCTTTCTGGATGACCGGTCCTACAGAGGGATTTTCATGGAAGCAGAATGAATGCTCGTTTGTAAAGTATGAAAAATGAGAAATGGGCAAGAGTCATACCTGTAGTAACTTATAGTATCGTCCTGTCAAGTCGCTGCGCCCCCAACTAAGCGGACGTCATAACTCATCTTGTCTTGACTCTTGGTATACACATCAACAACAGGCTGGCCACTCCCCTTTCGTAAAGAAACAAGCCACCGATACCAAACTTTCCAAAATTTTCTACCAGATATCCGATTACAAACGCCCCCACGCTCCCTATTATTTTGAAGAGACCTCCGTAGCCTCCATCAGAGCCGGGACGAGAAGCAGCATGAAGCAAAATCCAGATATTCCTAATAGCAGCACCCCAGGGATAGTCGACCACATCATGATCATCGCTCAGAATAGAGTGCTTCCCGACAAGAATTGTACAAGGCCTACTATTCTCCCTCGTTAATCAGATGGTGTATATCTGGACAGAATTAAAACCGAAGGAATAATTGATACAATCAGCATTGTCATTAAACGTATTGACATGATAGATTTATATTATTTACGTGGGCAGTGATTTAAACATTCCAAAACAAGACAATACTTCTTTCCGATTTTTACAATTTACAATGGACCCCATACAATACACGTTTCTGGTTTTGATAGTAACGATAGCGCTTTTTATCTGGGATAAACTTCGCGCCGATTATGTGGCGCTTTTGTCAATGATGGCCCTTTTTCTCGGCGGTGTTTTGTCACCCAGCCAGGCCCTTAAGGGTTTTGGCGATACCACTGTGGTAATGATTGCAGCGCTTTTTGTTGTCGGCGAAGGTCTTTCCAGGACCGGCGTCACCACCTGGCTCAGCCGCAGGATCATTTCCATTGCCGGCAGAAACTCAATTCGAGTGATTGTTGTGTTAATGCTCGGAACGGCATTTCTCTCTGCCTTTATGAGTAATACCGGTACCGTTGCCACTCTTTTGCCGGCCGTCATTGCCATTGCCTGGAGTATCGACAGTTTTCCTTCAAAACTGCTGATGCCCCTCGCCTTCGCGGCTAACGCCGGTGGACTTCTGACATTAACCGGTACCCCGCCCAACATCGTGGTAAGTGATGTGCTGGTAAATGCAGGCTACCGATCGTTTGGCTTCTTTGAATATTCATGGGTCGGTATCCCACTTTTGATAGCCACCATTGTTTATATGGCAGTGTTTGGCAGAAAGCTCCTACCGGTAAATAAAAGTGGCGAAAAACCTGATGATCTCACTTCTTCGATGCTCGGTATATCCGACTCTTTTGCACTGCCGGGGAAAATTTTCCTAGCCTATATCAAACCTGAATCATTACTCGCTGGAAAAACTCTTGCCGAAACCAAACTGGGCAAAGAATACATGGTGACGGTTTTAAGTATCGAAGAGTTAGAAAAGAGCGAAGCACATATCGACCATTCACATCATACAAGATTGCATCATTTTCTCCATCGCCTCAAACAGGCTGAGCCTCAAGAATTTCCCGTCGCCTCGACGATGATAGCCCCCCACAGTATGCTGGTTCTAAAAGGCTCTTCCTCTGCTATAAAACAGGCAGCACAGGACTTATCTTTTGAAGTAGAACAGGTTGATCTGGATTCGGCAACGCTTACCAAACTGTTGATCAGCTCAGATATCGGGCTTGCCGAGGTGCTGATTACACCACGCTCAATATATCATGGGGCAACGGTGAAAGAATCTCACTTCCTGGAAAAATTCGGTGTGCAGGTCATGTCGATTCGGCGCGGTGAGTCACTTGTAACAAGGCAAAACACCAAATTGAAATTTGGTGACGCACTGCTGGTTCGCGGAGACTGGCGCAATATTGAACTACTCAGACAGGAGCGACGTAACTTTACCGTTATCGGCAGTCCGGATGAATTATCCCGCCAGGTTGCCTCGCTGAACTGGAGGGCTCTAGTCGCCATCTTATCTCTGGTCGGCATGGTGGTCTTAATGGTTACCAGTCTGATTCCTTCAGTCATGGCAGTATTGGTTGCGGCAATGGTGATGGTTCTTGCGGGTTGTCTCAATATGAACCAGGCTTATCGCTCGATTGGCTGGCAAAGTGTGGTTCTGATTGCCGCCATGATACCGATGAGCACAGCCCTGTCAATAACCGGAGGTGCGGAACTCATTGCCAGATATATGGTTGATACCATAGGAGCGGTCGGTCCACTGGCACTTCTGACTGGCGTATTTATCCTGACCTCTGCATTTAGTCAGGTTTTAAGCAACACGGCGACTACTGTTCTGGTGGCCCCCATTGTCCTGCAAGCAGCTGTGGTATCTCAAATTTCACCATACCCATTGATGATGATGGTTGCTGTTGGAGCTTCCGCCTCCTTTCTGACTCCCATAAGCTCAACCACCAACTTGATGGTGTTGACTCCGGGAGGTTATCGGTTTGTCGACTATGTCAAAATTGGTCTTCCACTGATGGCTATTTTTCTGGTTATAGGCCTGCTTCTGGTACCACTTATCTGGCCTATCAGCCCGTGATTCAAATCAGGACAGGAGGATATTGACGAGCAAATTATCAGCAATTCAGGCTATTCTGCTCCACACGTGAGAAGTGAATAACAAGGCATTACAATGACGCCATGTACTGCCCGTCGGCCTGATCATTGCCTCAGTGAAAAACCGACGGGCCTTTCGAAACCTACACTCCGCCATTTCACTGCCCTCATTTCACGGTATTGAATTTGAGCTGATACTCTTGGAGGTAAACATATGGAACTAAGTCACGAAGGCAGGCACGATCTCTCGCTGATAATTAATTCTCAAAAAAAATTCGA
>JAQYVS010000304.1 GCA_030145365.1 Desulfofustis sp.
GAGTTCTTAAAATCCCGACAACTTTGAGGAGCACAACGAAGTCCAAAGGACCAAATAACACGGGTGCACTTTCTTTTGGTTCGTTTTCTTTGGGCAAGCAAAGAAAATGAACATTTATATTATAATCGGTAAAATCAATTATCTCTGACCTGGCCCAAAGGACCAGGTTTTATCGTCGAAAACTCAATAAATCAGGAGATCAGGAATGCAAGCACGCGGTCCGCTTATGATAGAGCACCGGCTCATTGAACGAATGATTGTTATAATTCAGAATAGACTTACGCTGGCAGAGAAAACCCAGAAAATTGACCCGTTATTTATCGATCAAGCCGTTGACTTTATCCGTACCTATGCTGACCGCACCCACCACGGAAAAGAAGAAGATATTTTATTTAGGGATTTAAAGAACAAAGACTTGTCCGATGTAGACCGAAGGGTGATGAATGAATTAATTGAAGAACATGTTTTCGCCAGGAGTACCACCAAGGCTCTTGTCGAGGCAAATACCCGCTATCGAAATGGTGATATTTCGGTTCTTGGAAACATTATAACTTGTTTACAAACACTCGTAATTTTCTACCCCATACATATCGAGAAAGAAGACAAAGTTTTTTTCCCTGCCTCCCGTGCTTACTTCTCTGAAGCAGAAGACCAGGAAATGCTTAGGGAATTCTTAGATTTTGATCAAAAGATGATACACGAAAAGTATACGCATGTCGCAGATGAGCTAAAAGAATAATTGGGAACCCCAAACCATTGCATTCGCCAGACGACAAGAAACACCGTGTACTATTGACCTCTATCATTTCATAGGAAATACTGGAGCTTTGACAAGTTCTTGCTGTAGTTCCATTGGGTCTGTGAACGGTGCATAACATCCACCACTATCGCATACATACGCAGCCGCTCTGCCCTTCACTGGATGCATGTCGTCAAGTAATGGAAATAATTCACATAAAATATCATCCTTGACGCCAACCGAGCGCAACATCACAATGGTTTCCGGGGCGTAAAATTTCCGGGCAGCGTTCAGCAAAGCTATCGTATCAACAGCATCTTTTTCTCCAGCTATCACAACCTTGCGAATCGGTTCAACATACCTGCTATAGCCAATCAGAAAAGCAGGGTGTTGTTCAGGGATGCGCTCCACGTACCGACCAAGAGTTTTGACGAGAGAATCGGCATAATCCTGCCACTCTTGATCACCGGAAATAAATGCAAACCAGCAACACAGTTCTAAAGCTATAGCATTTACCGAAGGAAGATCGCGCTCATCCATGCTTCTCATTGCAAATGTAGCAGAAAAAGGCTCAGAAGTTTTTTCCAGAAGCCCTCCCTCTTGTTCATCCCAAAACAGTCCTAAGCAGACTTTGAAAAGGTTTATAGATTCGGCAAGCCACTTGGTTTGTAAGTTTGTGCGGTAAAGGTCCAAATACCCTTTGGCAAGAAAGACATAATCCGAGGAAAAAGCATTTATGTTGCCAGACCCGTTAAGATACGAATGACTCAACACCCCGTTAGACTTGAGTTGATCTGAAAAAAAGGCGGCTGCTCTATCAGCCATTGCCACCCATTCTTTCTGGCCGAAACACTGCCCTGCTTCCGCTAAACTGGAAATAATTAAACCGTTCCAGGATGTGATCACCAAAGAATCCTTATCGGGCGCTGGTCGTTGTTGTCTTCTCGCAAAAAGCTTGTTGGCTGCAAACGTGATTTCCTGCCGCAAGAGGTTTTCGGATGTACCAACTATTTTTGACAAGACAGCAAAGCTCTCTTTTCTTGCCAGAATATTTAAACCTTTCCCGTCAGCGCCAAGTCGAAAATTGCCTTTACTGGTAACACCGAACACTTGGCAGAATTGCTCTCCAACTCGATCACCCAAAATTTCCATTATCTCAAGACGGGTCCAAAGAAAAAATTGTCCATCCCTGCCTTCTGAATCGGCATCCTCAGCCGCCGCAAAACAACCAAAGCTGTCGGTCATATCCCTGGCAAGGTAAGCAACGAGTTCCTCAGTGGTTCTGGCATACAAAGGTTTACCGGTTAATTTAAAGAGAGTGCTACAGACCTGGATAAGTCCGGCCTGATCGTATGTCATCTTCTCAAAATGAGGTTCAAACCAGAAAATATCTGTCGAATACCGATGGATTCCAGAACCGAGTTGATCATAGATGCCACCACGCCGCATGGCATCACAAGTTTTTTTAACCATTTCAAGCAGATCAGCCTCATCAGTCCGCCGGTACCTGTTAAGGAGAAAAAGCAAGCGGTGAGGCATTATAAATTTAGGCTCCGGCCCAAAACCTCCAAACTGCGCATCATATTCGCTACGCAAGTTTGAAACCGCAATATGCAAAACCTCTTTTTGCAGCAAATCGCCTTGTGAATGCAAAACCTCTTTTTTTATCTTTTCCAGGATTTGCTGACCATTTTTTTTGACCTTTTCACAATCATTTTTCCATAACTGGCTGTATTTATTCAGAACATCGTAAAATCCTGGCCCGCCCGCTCTTGAATTCCTGGGCAGATAGATGCAAGCAAAAACCGGAACTGCCTCTGGAGTCAATACCACGTTAAGCGGCCAGCCACCGCTTCCATCAAGTAATGAACGGCAAACCTGCAGAAAATATTGATCAAGATCCGGACGTTCTTCACGATCAACAAGAATTGGTACAAATTCGGTATTGACTAACCTGGCAAATTCAGGGTCACGAAAGCTCTCATCCGTCATCACATGGCACCAGTGGCAGGCCAGATAACCTATGGACAGGAAAATTA
>JAQYVS010000316.1 GCA_030145365.1 Desulfofustis sp.
TCGAGTTGGTATCCTTGGCAAGGATGAGAAGTGCTGCGGTGAACCGATGCGCAAAATGGGCAATGAATATCTCTATCAGTCCCTGGCCATGGAAAATATTGAACAACTCAAAGCCTGCGGTGTTGGTAAAGTCGTAACCACTTGCCCTCACTGTTATAATACGCTGGCCAAGGATTACCGCGATCTTGGTTTGGAGATGGAAGTTCAATCTTATACCGTTTTCTTGGAAGATTTGATTTCTTCGGGCAAACTAAAAATCAAAGCTGATCAGTTCGCCTGCACCTACCACGATTCGTGCTATCTCGGCCGCCATAACGATATTTACGAGGCACCGCGTAATCTGCTCAAAGCAGCTGGCGCCAGCCTCGTGGAGATGGAGAAGTGTCGTGATGAGGCTTTCTGCTGCAGCGCCGGCGGCGGACGTATTATGGCAGAGGAAAATATCGGTGAACGGATCAACATCAAACGTGTACGGATGGCTGCAGATACCGGGGCACCGGAACTGATATCCAATTGTCCGTTCTGTCTGACCATGTTTGAAGACGGGCTCAAGGGTGCGAACCTCGAAGAGCAGATACGGGCGAAAGACATTGCCGAAGTATTGGTAGAACGGCTTGCCTGAAATATGGATAATTTAGTGGCAGACAATGATTGAACAAATATTTGCTTCACTGGCTGATTCATTTAAAGACGAGGTGGTGGTCAAACCGACCAGCTACTACTTTTCCTTAGGGATATTAAAAAAACCGTCCTGCTTTCTGAAGACCGGTGTCGGGTTGAGGATGGGCGAACGGTAGAAACAGCCGATTGCGTCTGCAAAACCAGTGAGGAGTTTTTTATGAGCATCTGGAATGAAGGATATCGGCCCGGAATGGCCGATTTTCTCTCAGGTAAAATTAAGACCAATGATCCCACAGCCTTGCAGCTGTTTTTACGGGCATTTGGCAAAGAGTGAGTAAACACGAGAACTTGACTGGAATGAATCTGGAAAAATGATAAGTCTCACCGAAATAAAAGTACGTGGTTATCACACCGATATATACGGACACGTCAATAATGCTAGGTATTTGGAGTTTTTTGAAGAGGACCGCTGGGCTCAGTTTGATGCCAATGTCGATCTGCGGAAATGGGCCCAAAAGGGACTGGTTTTTATGGTGGTAAATATCAATGTGAACTATCGCAAGGCTGTTTCATTTGGAGAACGCCTTCTGGTATCAACCGGAGTTGAAAAAATCGGCAACCGTTCTGCGGTACTGAAACAGGAGATTCGCATCAAAGACTCGGGTGAGCTTGCCGCTGATGCCCTGGTTACTTTTGTTCTCAGTGACAAGACCGGCCAGTTGCTGAGCATGGACGATGACATGGCTGAGGGTCTTTTAAAAATCGGTCGATCGCAGCCCCAGTAACGAGTTCAGTAACGACTGGCCCCGATTGAACTGGGCAGGAGAGTGGTGGTTACAAACCGCGCATATATTCCGGTTTAAGGCCGATCTCACCATGCAAAGCCTTATCGATCAACTCCAGTGTGGCTCTTTTATCCCTTGGTAATCTGGCTTTTATCGGCAGATAATTGGAAGCGTGATTGGCATGGAATAAACCGCGTGTCATTTCCGTGTGCAGCAGGATGATCCGTAACTCTTCAAGCATTTCTTCGGGGCCAAGCAGGTGGAAGCTGCCTTGCTCCCACTGACGGTAGAGATCGGTTTCCGGAGTGAGCATAAGGCTCAAGCCGCCGACATATTCCGGATCTATGTTGCTGAGAACCCTTCCGGTTTGTTCGGCGTGGATGGCTGAGCGCTCTTTACCAGCAATACCCAGGATCACGGTTATGGAAAGTTTGATTCCCGCAGCTCGGATTTTTTTACCCATTTCGATCATTTGTTCTGAATCGGCACCCTTGTTGATGGCCTTCAAGGTGACATCGTCACCGGATTCCAGCCCCATGTATGCGATGGTCAAACCGAGCTCGCGCAATTCTTTGAGTTCTTCGATCGACTTGAGTTTGATACTTTTGGTATTGGCATATGTACCAATCCGCTTCACCCACGGCAGCTTTTCATTAATCTCGCCTAAAATTCTCACTAATCGCTTCTGGGGCAGGATTAAGGCATCTCCGTCGCACAAAAACAATCGTTTCTGGTGGCGGCAATGGAGGGCGGCGAATTCGATATCTGCCTGGATGATGGAATCATCTTTGATATTGAACCTGCTTTCTTTGTACATTCTGCAAAACGTACATTTGTTATGGGAACAGCCCGTTGTAACCTGGAGAAGGATTGAGTTTGCTTCACTCGGCGGTCTGAAAATATTTCCTTCGTAATGCATCTGGCTCCTTTTATGAGAACGTTACGGCTTGATACGGTAATCTATACCATTTAGCTAATGGGTAACTGGTCAAAATGTAAGATGGAAATGGGCTGCGTCAATGATGATTTAATTGCTTGTCCCGTTCCTCAATCATCTGAATTATCAAACCATTGAATCAAATACTATGAAAACCGCTCACCAGACATTTCCCCACCTGTTTGAACCACTCGATCTTGGTTTCACACGTTTGAAAAACCGGGTCCTGATGGGTTCAATGCACACTGGGCTAGAGGAAGCTAAGAACGGATTTAAGAAAATTGCCCAATACTTCGGGGAACGAGCCGATGGTGAAGTGGCTTTGATTGTGACCGGTGGTGTGGCACCAAATAGAGCTGGCTGGGTCTTTCCGTTTGCATCACGTCTGTCTTCAACGTCACAGGCAGGCAAACATCGAATTATTACCGAGCGGGTTCATCAAACCGATACCAAGATCTGTCTGCAGATTTTGCATACCGGGCGCTATGGCTATCATCCATTCTGTGTTGCTCCGTCAGCAATCAGGGCGCCGATCAACCGGTTTCGTCCCAAAGCATTAACCGGAAGAGGCATACATAAGACCATTGCAGATTTTGTCAGGTGCGCCGATCTTGCTCGTCAGGCCGGCTATGACGGGGTTGAGGTGATGGGTTCCGAGGGCTACCTGATTAATCAGTTCATCGTTGAAAAAACCAACAAGCGTACCGATGAATGGGGCGGTTCGTTTGCCAATCGTATCCGTTTTCCGGTGGAGATCATTCGACAAATAAGGAGACGGGTCGGAGAGGATTTCATCATCATCTACCGTTTGTCCATGCTTGACCTGGTGCGGGGAGGGAGTAGTTGGGAAGAAGTGGTTGCCCTGGCCAAAAAGATAGAGGCTGCCGGAGCCACGATAATCAATACCGGCATCGGCTGGCATGAAGCCAGGATACCGACGATCGCCACCATGGTTCCCAGAGCATGCTTTACCTGGGTGACACAAAAACTCAAAAATGAGGTGACGCTCCCCTTGGTCGCCACCAATCGGATTAATATGCCTGAGGTCGCCGAGTCGGTTCTTGCCGAAGGCTGCGATATGGTGAGTATGGCCCGGCCGTTTCTGGCCGATCCAGAGTGGGTTCGCAAGTCCCGCCTGGGGATGGTCGACGAAATCAATACTTGCATCGGCTGTAATCAGGCCTGTCTTGACCATATTTTCTCCCGTAAGACGGCATCCTGTCTCGTCAATCCACGGGCCTGCAGAGAACTTGAATCACCGCTTAAAAAAACAGAAATCACAAAACATATTGCCGTCATCGGTTCCGGGCCGGCTGGTCTTGCCTGTGCCTGTACCGCAGCCCAGCGTGGACACCGGGTTACCCTTTTTGAGGCTGGTGAACAGGTGGGAGGCCAGTTTCTGCTGGCCGCTAAAATCCCTGGAAAAGAAGAATTCTCGGAAACGCTGCGCTATTTCTCACGTCAGCTCGAGATCCATGAGGTTGAGCTCAGACTCAAAACCAGAGCTACCGTTTCCGATCTTCAGGGATTTGATGAGATTGTAATTGCCGCAGGTGTTCGGCCACGTCGGCTGGCCATCACGGGAAATGATAAACCGAATGTGCTGCGTTATGATCAGGTTTTGAAGGGCAAGACAGAGGTGGGAAAACGAGTGGCTATTATCGGCAGCGGTGGGATCGGTTTTGATGTGGCAGTCTATCTGCTGCATAGACCGTCTCTGGCCAATGACCGGGATCAATTCATGATGTCCTGGGGTGTTGATAGCGATTATCTGAATCGGGGCGGAATCTGTCCACCTGAAGTTTTAGAGCCTCAAAGAAAAATTTACTTGCTTCAGCGTAAAACTACAAAGCCGGGTATGCAGCTCGGTAAAACTACCGGCTGGATTCACC